>DATNIY010000063.1:0-3979 GCA_035604195.1 Allostellaceae bacterium | reverse complement strand
ACGGCCTTGACGCCCTTCACCCGCCGCGCGGCGCGCTCGGCCGCGTATTTCTCGATGTAGCTCTCGACATGGCCCGTGAGCGCCACGACGCCATGGCGCACGCTCACCCCGATATGGGCGGCGTCGACCCTGGGATCGAATTCCAACTCGTCGATCACGCGCTGGTGGAGGTTCAGATCCTGTGACATGGTCGTCTCCATAGGTCGAGGGCAAAATCGGCGCGGCTGCCATTCGCAACTATAGATATGCTGCGCCTTCGGCGGGCGCTCGACATTGATCCATCTCAAGGATGGCACGGGGATCTTTCGTCCATTCTGCGGGTCTTGGACAAACGGAGGGGCGGACACCATGCAGCGAGAGACGCAACTCCACCTCTGGTACGGTCTCGCAGCCGTCATCGGCGTGCTGCTGCTGCAATATTTCTGGGCGCTCAGCCAGCAGGTCGAGCCGATTCCCTACAGCGCCTTCGAGACCTATCTGCATGACGGCAAGATCGCGGAGATCACGATCTCGCAACATTACGTTTATGGCAAGTTCAAGGAGCCGCTGGCGGACGGCAAGAAGGAGTTCGTGACCGACAGGGTCGAGCCCGCGTTCGCGGACCAGCTGGCGAAGTACGGCGTCACCTTCGCCGGCACCGAGGAAAGCACGTTCCTTCGCGACGTTCTGTCCTGGGTCCTTCCCGTCCTGTTCTTCTTTGCCCTCTGGATCTTCGTCTTCCGCCGCATCGCCGCGAGCTCGGGATTCGGCGGCGGGCTCATGGCCGTCGGCAAGAGCAAGGCCAAGGTCTATGTCGAGACCGACACGAAAGTGACGTTCGACGACGTGGCCGGGGTCGACGAGGCCAAGGACGAATTGCGCGAGATCGTCGCCTTCCTCAAGAACCCGAAGGAATACGGTCGGCTGGGCGCGCGCATTCCCAAGGGCGTCCTGCTGGTGGGGCCGCCGGGCACGGGCAAGACCCTGCTCGCCCGCGCCGTCGCCGGCGAGGCCGGCGTTCCGTTCTTCTCCATCAGCGGCTCGGAATTCGTCGAGATGTTCGTCGGCGTCGGGGCGGCGCGCGTGCGCGACCTGTTCGAGCAGGCGCGCCAGAAGGCCCCGGCAATCATCTTCATCGACGAGCTTGACGCGCTCGGCCGCGCCCGCGGCGCCTTTCCGCTCTCCGGCGGCCACGACGAGAAGGAGCAGACGCTCAACCAGCTCCTGTCCGAACTCGACGGCTTCGACACCAGCGCCGGCCTGGTGCTGCTCGCCGCCACCAACCGGCCGGAGATTCTCGACCCGGCGCTGCTGCGCGCGGGCCGCTTCGACCGCCAGGTCCTGGTCGATCGGCCGGACCGCAAGGGACGCATTCAGATCGTCGCGATCTATCTCAAGAAGATTCGGCTGGCGCGCGATGTCTCGGCGGACGCGATCGCCGGGCTGACTCCGGGCTTCACCGGCGCCGACCTCGCCAATCTCGTCAACGAGGCGGCCCTGGTCGCGACGCGGCGCAAGGCGGACGAGGTGACGATGGCGGACTTCACTGCGGCGGTGGAACGGATCGTCGCCGGACTCGAGAAAAAGAACCGGCTCCTCAATCCCCACGAGCGCGAGACCGTGGCCTATCACGAGATGGGGCACGCGCTGGTGGCGCTGTCGCTGCCGGGCAGCGATAAGGTGCACAAGGTATCGATCATTCCGCGCGGCATCGGCGCGCTGGGCTACACCATCCAGCGGCCCACCGAGGACCGCTATCTCATGACGCGCGAGGAGCTGGAGAACAAGATGGCGGTTCTCTTGGGCGGGCGCGCGGCGGAGCAGTTGGTCTTCGACGAGCTCTCCACCGGCGCGGCCGACGATCTCGCCAAGGTGACCGACATCGCCCGCAGCATCGTCACGCAATACGGCATGGACGAGAAGCTCGGCAACGTCGTGTTCGAGCGGCAGCGCTCTGCGTTCCTCGGTCCTGCCGCCCCGGAACCGTGGTTCGAGCGCAATTTCAGCGAGGAAACCGCCCGGGAGATCGACTGCGCCGTCCGCCGCCTCGTCAAGGACGCGTTCGACAAGGCCAGCCATATTCTGCAGCAGCGGCGGAGCGCGCTGGAGCGCGGCGCCCAAAGCCTGCTCGAGCGGGAAACCCTGACGGAAAGCGAGATCAACGACATCGTCGCGCCGGAAGCCGTGCTGCCCTTTCCCGCCGCGAGCGAAAACGGCCCTCGCGTTTGATCCAGATCATGGCCGCGCCGCTCGTCGTCCGGCATTTATAAGCGGTCGCGCGCCCCCCGCACGCGACAATCGAAGGAGGCCCCGCCGTTCCCCCCGGCGGGGTCTCGTTCTTTCCTGCGGTCGGGAAGCGCCTCGACGGTTAGATCCGTTCCCAGATCCCCGTCTCCTCGTCGAGCCGGTCCTGCTCGACGCCGCGGAAATCGCCCTTCGAGACGACACCCACGATCTTGCCGGCGTCGATCACCGGCAGGTGACGATAGCCGCCGTCCTGCATCATGCGCAGCGCCTCGATCGCCGTCGTCTTGGGCGGCAGCGTATCGGGATTGCGCGTCATGACCTCCGAAAGGACGGTGGCGCCGGCGCCCTTCCCCTCCGCCAACATGCGGCACACGGCGTCGCGCCCGGTGAAGATACCGAGCAATCTTCGGTCGTCATTCGCCACCAGCACGGCCCCGACCCGGCGTTCGCGCATGCACTCGCAGGCATGTTTGACGGTCGCCGTCGGCCGCAGAATGAGCGGATTCTGGTGTCTCACGATGTCCGACACTCGCCTCATGGCAGCACCTCGTTCTTGACGCTGGGCGCGTTTGGAAGTCAGCCTTCGTTGCGAACATGGTGCCTTGATGCAAATCAAGCGCCAATGGATTGATTTGTATCCTTGAGAATAAGCCCGTAGACCCTAGGCTTTGCCGTCACCCACGAGGATCGGCCCAATTCATGCAGGACAACGCAAGGCAAAAGCAATCGCGCAGCTACGTCGTTCCCGTCGAGGACACGGCGTTCCTCCTGCGTGACGAAATGCGCGACATTCGCTTTGCGCTGGAATATGCCAAGGCCGAGCTGCTGCTGCGCGACTGGGGAATCCGCTCGACTATCGTCGTCTTCGGCGGCTCTCGCACCCCGTCGCCCGAGCAGGTGGCTGCCGCGATTGCCGCTTCCCGGACCGACGAGGACATCAGGCGGGCGGACCGGCTGAAATCGCGCTCCGTCTTTTACGAAGCCGCGCGCGAGTTTGGGCGCATCGCCTCGCAGCGCGGCGGGGCGTTCGCACCGCAACGCCGCTGGCGCGACAATGTCATCGCGACGGGCGGAGGTCCCGGGATCATGGAGGCGGCCAACCGCGGCGCCAACGAGGCAGGAGCCCCCAGCATCGGCTTCAACATCACTCTTCCGTCCGAGCAAGAGCCCAACCCCTACACCACGCCCGAATTGACGTTCCGCTTTCACTATTTCGCGATGCGCAAGATGCATATGGCGATGCGCGCCAATGCGCTGGTGATCTTCCCCGGCGGCTTCGGCACGATGGACGAGCTGTTCGAGATCCTCACCCTGGTTCAGACCGGCAAGGCGCCCGCCATCCCGATCGTCCTGTTCGGCGCCGAGTATTGGCGCCGAATCGTCAATTTCGACGCCCTCCAGGAAGAGGACATGATCGAACCGGCGGATCGCGCGCTGTTTGCGTTCGCCGATACCGCCGAGGAGGCATGGCAAGCCCTCATCGCGCGCGGCCTGACCGCGCATAGCCCAAGCTAGCTCGGCGAGGCGGCTTGGCGCGAAAAGCCGGTCGCCTATACGTAGAACCCCCTAGGTACTGATCCGAATTTCGGCCGTCGCCGCGGACGGGTACTCCTTGACGCAGGGCAACCGTCATCAAGGGGATTGAGCCATGTCCGCAACCGCCGCCCTCCGCACCGCCCCGCAAGCATCGTACCGCGGCGCCCCGAAGCCGGAGGCCGCGCGCCGCGACGAGCTCGGCGCCCTCGACCGCTTG
>DATNIY010000062.1:0-8317 GCA_035604195.1 Allostellaceae bacterium | reverse complement strand
GAAAGCAGCCCAGCGCTTCCCGTTCATTCCACCTCACGGGCGAGCCAAGTTCATTCGAACGGCGGCACCCGCTACTTCTGCAAGTTCCGCTGGAACATTCGGTCGGCCTCTGCTAGTGCCGCCTTCGTATCACCCTCTGCTTGCCGGGCGAGTTTGAGCCCTCGATCCCCCGTCGTTTGCGCATGATTGGCGGCCGCCAGCGCATTTGCCGCGTCCGATTTCGCGCTGTTGGCCGTCGCCAGGGCCTGATCGGCGACCGATCTAGTCTGATCCAGTGCCTGCTGGCTCGCGCAAGCGTCGACCATCAGAGCCGGGACGCAGACGAAAAAAGAGCGACCCAACACGACCGTTCTACCGGGCAGGAGCTTCGTGGTTTTTGCACCTCTCCGCGAAGAGTGATGACGTCGTTCGCGAATTCGATTGCATATCACAGGTCGAGAGATTGCAACGTCCGACCGAGCAACAATGCAACGATACCCAAACATAGCTTAAGCCCGGATTCCCCGGACGACTCCCGATCTGGCGTGAATATTCACGCTTTTCCGGCCTTCCTGCAAGAAAGGCGCGAGGTGCCGACGGCTACCGGCATCTCGGGCGGCCCGAACGGTGGGTGAGGGGCTGATCTGGCCATTTCGCTTGGCATTTGGACGCACCCCTTCCGGCGCGTGCTGTTTAACGCATGACCAGCGAGCGTCTCGCGCTGGCGCAGGAGGTGGCCGAGTCTAACCGCGAACGGATTGTGAGCATCAACCGGATCAACATCCGGCTCGCGGGAACGCAGGGCGTGCTGCAGATCGCGACCATTCTGGTGATGGCAAAGTTCGTGAGCTGAAATGCGGTTCTCGGTCGGGGATGGCGAGCATTGCGATCGAGGCAGCCGAAAGCTCCGCGAGCCAGCGCAGGAGCAGGCTGAAGTTAGGGCCGGCGGCCGCCAGCGCCGCATCGATGCGGTCGCCGTCGCGGCCCTTGCGGTCGCAGCCGGTCGAGCTGAATGAACCCCGAGAAGGCCTGCTTCATCATCCTCAAGGCGCGGGAATACGACGCCAAGGTCGAGCCGGTCGACTCCGAGCCCGGCTCCAGTCCGGCCGATGACCAGACCAGCTGCGCGCGGCAATCGACGGGCTTAATGAGGACGAACCGGTCGACCTCATAGCTCCGGTTTGGGTCGGGCGCGGCGATTTCGGGAAGGAAGAGTGGACCGAGGCGCGGGCACTCGCGGACGAGCGGCACCGCCGGCATTCGGCCGATTATCTCGCGGGCATCCCGATGCTCGGCGATTACCTCGAGGAAGATCTCGCCGAACTCGGCTATTTCTGCGAGGACTACGACGCCGAGCACCTCTGGCCGACCAACGCGCGATCAGCGCAGGAGCAGCACGTCAGCTCCGGTCTTGGCGAAAACGGCGCGAGCAAGCTCGGGCTGGCCGCCGCGGCTAGCGATCGCCACGAGGCGCGGATGGGGCGCCCCCGGCCCTTGCAGCCACTCGGCGTCCTGCAGGGAAAGCGCTCCGATCCGCGCGCGTCGGCCGAGGCTCTGCAGGCGATCGAGGGCGCGGGTCGTCGCTCCCTGTGCGCTCGAGCCGCCCTCGAGGGGCGCGATCACGATCTCCTCCGCGGGGTCGCCGAGCGTCAACACGGCGCTCAGCAGCCTTTGATCGAGCGTCTCGTCGCCCGAGAGCGCCAGCACAATCCCGCTTCCTTCGGTTCCGCCGCGGCGGAACAGCACGACATCGCCAAGCTCCTGCTCGCGCCCCTCCCAGCGCGAGTGCGGCCGCCACGCGCCGGAGAAGGCGCGCGCCGACGCCTCAATCACCAGGAGATCGCCGGGCCCGAGCGGCTCGAGAACGTCTTGCGCCAGCGCGAAGGACCAGTCGAGTCGGCGCTTATCTGCTGCCGCGGCGAGGGCTTGGCGCGCTGCCGTGCCGAACGCCTCGAGCATGTTTGCGAGCTCGAGGCCGCTCATCAAGGGCTCGGCGATGTCGGCCGCGGAAAGGCTGACTTGGCGGCCGAAGGGCAGTTCGGTCAGGCGCCGTAGGCCCCCATCCTCGAGGAAGACGCCGTGCACCGCGGCGCCGAGGCGCTGCGCCAGCTCCGCCGCCGCATTCATGGTGAGCCGAACATCGCAGGAAACGTCGCAGGCGACGACGACGCGACGTATGGTGAGTTCAGTCATTGTCCTTCTCGAGCGCGCGCCGCATCCGACCCCGCATCGCCGCGCGCGGCGGCGGCGCGAGTTGCTTGGCGAAGCGCGCCAGTCGCACGGTGACGCGGTGGTTGATCGTTCCTTGCGGATAGTTCCCGCTGGCGTCGGCCACGCCTGCAGGGATTCCCGTCAGCAGCTCGATGCCGCGGTCGATCATATCGATCGGCACGATCCGAAAGCGGCTGGCTGCAACCGCCTCGGCGACCTCCTGCCGCAGCATCAAATGCTGCACGTTCGACGCCGGGATGAGCACGCCCTGCTCTCCGGTCAGGCCGCGGGACGCGCAGACGTCGAAGAAGCCTTCGATCTTCTCGTTAGCGCCGCCGATCGCCTGGATGCGGCCGAGTTGGTCGACCGAGCCGGTCACCGCGAGCGACTGGCGGATGGGCGCCTCGGCAAGGGCGGAGAGCAGGGCGAAGAGCTCGGCCGCCGACGCGCTGTCGCCCTCTACGGCGCCATAGGATTGCTCGAAGACGAGGCTCGCCGCGAGGGAAAGCGGACCGCTGCGCCCGAACCGTCCGCCGAGGAAGCCCGCGAGGATGAGCACGCCCTTCGAATGAATCGGCCCGCCGAGCGAGACCTCGCGCTCGATGTCGATGAGCTCGCCCTTGCCAAGCCGCACTTGCGCCGTGATACGGCTAGGATGCCCGAAGCTCGTCCCGCCGAGCGTGATGACCGAGAGCCCGTTGACCTGGCCGATGCAGGCGCCATCCGATTCGATGCGCAGCGTGTTGCGGGCGATTTCCTCCTGCAGGCGGCGGTAGATGCGGTCGCTGCGCCGGCGGCGGGCTTCGATGGCCGCTTCGATCTCCGCGCCGCCGATAACGGTTTTGCCGGCATCTGTGGCGAGGTGATCGGCCTCTTGCAACAGATCGAGCACGCTGCGGATCTGCGCGGTCAGCTTCGATGCGTCGCCGCTCAGCCGCGTCGCCTCGTCGATGATTCGGGCCACCGCGCTGCGTTCGAGCGGGCGGAGCTTCTGCCGCCGCGCGGCTGCGGCGAGAAGGCGGGCGTAGAGTTCGAGGCTCGCCGGCGTGCGGTCGATGCGGTCGTCGAACTCGGCGGCCACTTTGAACAGCTCCGGGAAATCCGGATCGATCTCCGAAAGCATGTAGTAGAGGAAAGGAGAGCCGACGAGCACCACCTTGACGTCGAGCGGGATGGGCTGCGGCTCGAGCGAGACCGTGCTGGCGAGGCTGAGGAGCTGCTCGAGCGAAACGGTGCGGATCTCGTCGGCGCGCAGCACCCGCTTTAGCGATTCCCAGCCGTAATTGGCCATCAGGAGGCGTTGGGCGTCGACGACGAGGTAACCGCCATTGGCCTCGTGCAAGGCGCCCGGAACGATCAGATTGAAATCCGTGACCAGGGCGCCGAAACGCGCCAAATGCTCGATGCGCCCGACTAGGTTCTGATGCGTCGGATTGTCCTCGAAAACGATCGGCGCGCCCTTCGACCCCGAATGCTCGACGATGACATTGACCTGATAGCGGCGCAGCAGCGGCAGGTCGACGCTCGGCGCTTCCGTGCCCTGGCCCGGCGCCCCTTCGGGACGGCCGGCGGCAATGAGATCCTCGGAATGCTCGAGGATGTCGCGCTCGACCTCGCCGAGATAGCCGATCACCTCGACAAGATCCGCGAAGGCGTCGCGCGCTTCGTGCAGGAGGTGGCCGACGACCACGGCGGTCGTGTCGCGGTTGAGCTGACGCACGGCGTCGCGCAGCTCGCGCTCCCATTCGGGAATGCGCCGCACCGTCGCCTCGAGCTCGCTCTGCAGCGCCTCGATGTCGGCGCGGATCCGTTCGCGTTCTGCCGCCGGCTTGCGCTGGAAGACGTCCGGGGCGATCACTTCGCCCTCGTGCATGGGCGCCAGCGCGAGGCCCATGGGCGTGCGGATCAGCGCGACGCTCTTGGCCTCGGCCTTGCGCTGGAGCGCGCCGAACGCCTCCTCGTGACGATGCTTGAACTGCTGGTCGATGACCTCGCGCCGCGAGCGATAGTCTTCCCGCTCGAAGGCCGCCGGCAAGGCCACGCGCAACTCGCTTGCCAGCCGCTTCATCGCGTCCCGGAACGGCACGGCGCGGCCGGTGGGAAGACGCAGCGCCCGCGGGCAATGCGGGTCCGAAAAGTTGTTGACGTAGCACCAGTCGTCGGGGGCCGGCTCGCTTGCCGCCTGGCGCTCCAAAAGCTCGCGGACGAGCGTGTGCTTGCCCGCGCCCGATGGCCCGAAGGCGAAAAGGTTGAAGCCTTTGCGGCGAATGCCAATGCCGAAGCGGATGGCGGCGAGCGCGCGCTCCTGGCCGACGAGCCCGGGCAGATCCGGGATCTCCTCGGTCGTGCGGAAACCAAGCGTGGCCTCATCGCAGCAGCGCCGCAGGACCGCGGCGGGCAGCGGCTCTCCCACCTGCCATTGCGGGACCTCGCCGGATCCTCCTCCGCTCGCCACTTCCGCCCTGCGGGGATAGGATCGCTCGTCCGTCATTGCTGTTCCCGTATTTGCTTCGGACAGATACGCGAAGGGCGGCGGCCTCTCACCGCGCCAACAGGATCGGGTAGAACGACAGCGCCAGCTCGGCGACGATGAGGCCGAGGATATACCATTCGACGCGAATGCTGCTACGGTTCTGCACCAGACCGAGAAAGGTCTCGACGGTGCGCCAGATGACGTCAAGCTTGCGGTCGAGCGCGCGATCGCGTTCGCGCAGCTCGTATTCCTCCGCGAGCCGCAGGTAGAGCCGTTCGAGGTCCGGATGATCCCAAAGCAGCTCCGGGGTCTCGCGCGTCTCGACGCGCCCGACCATCTTGTGCTGCATCAGCAGCACGTCGCCGATTTGCCGCAGCAGCTCCCTGCCGTGCGCCCCGACGCGCCCTCTTGCCCGGAGAGACCCGGCCAGCGGTTCGATGCGGTCGAAAATCTGTCGCACGCGGGCCTCGTAGTGCGAGAGGATCAGACTCCGGGCGAGCATCTCCGCGACGAGCTGCAGGCGCGGCACGCTCGCCTCCTTGAGGACGACGGCACCGCTCGCGTCGACTTGCTCTTCCGCGTCGCGGCTGACGGTAATGCGAGCCTCATCCGTGTCCCGACTGCCAAGAGGGTCGACGACGAGCGGCTCGATCCGGGCGAGCAGCGCATTTTCCCCCTCTTCGGTGGCGTCGAGCAGGACGACGACGCCGTAGCGGAAGAGGACCGCGGCGCCGCCCTCGGCCAGGCGCAGCATGAGCGGCGCGGTTCCCAGCGAATCCTGGCGCTCGAGTCCGCGCGTGTCGATCCGCTCGCCGAGGATCAGCGCTCTCAAGCACGTCGGCGCCGGACGAGAGATCGGCAGGATCGTCGCGGCGTCGCTCACCTCTGGCCTCCTCCCGCCTCGCGGCTCGGCGGCGCCGCGGCGCGGTCGAGAAAGCCGTCGATGATCGCGGACAAGCGCGGTTCGGTGGTCTCGGCGAATTCGTAGCGCGCGCGCACGACCGGTTTGGCGACAGCGATGAGCCGCGCCAGATCCATCGGCGTGGCCGACACCACGAGTTCGGCATCGCTCTGAGCGATGGTGGCGGCGAGCGCCGCAAGCTGTCGTGAATCGTAGCCGACCGCCGGCAGCACCCGCCCGATATGGGGATAGGCGGCGAAGACCTCTTTGATTTCCGCAGAAGCGGCGGGGCGCGGATCGACGATGGTCGCGCCGGCGGCAACCGCAGCGACATAGCCGGCGCCATAGGCCATGCCGCCATGGGTGATGGTCGGTCCGTCTTCGATCACCAGGACCCGCCGGCCGTTCACGGCCGCGGGGTCGTCGAGCTCGACCGGCAGCGCCGCGCGGACGATCGTGGCGCCGGGATTGATCCGCCGGACGCCATCCACCGCGGCCTGCGTATCGGCGGCCGATGCGGCGTTGACCTTGCTCACCACCACGATTTCGGCCATGCGGGCGACCGTCTCGCCGGGATGATGGGTGGCGATTTGCTGCGGGCGCAGCGCGTCGACGAGGACGATGTGGAGATCCGGCGCGACGAAAGGAAAGTCGTTGTTGCCGCCGTCCCAGACGATGATATCCGCCTCGCTCTCGGCCGCGGCGAGAATGGCGGCGTAGTCGACGCCGGCGAAGACCAGAGTCCCGGCCGCGATATGCGGCTCGTATTCCTCGCGCTCTTCGGCGGTGCAGCGCGCGCGGTCGAGATCTTCGAGGGTCGCAAATCGCTGCACCCGCTCGGCCAGCAGGTCGCCATAGGGCATGGGGTGGCGCAGCACCGCGACCTTGCGGCCGCGTCGGCGCAGGCGGCGCGATAGCCAGCGCGCGAGCGGCGACTTGCCGCAGCCGGTGCGCACCGCCGTCACCGCGATGACCGGCAGTTGCGAGCGCAACATGGTTTGCCGTGGGCCAAGCAAGGCGAAATTGGCGCCGGCCGCCAGAGCGCGCGACGCAAGATGCATCACGTGTTCGTGCGTCACGTCGCTGTAGGCGAAGACGACCTCATCGATGCCGTGCGTGCGACAGAGCTCGTCGAGCGCGGCTTCCTCGAAGATCGGAATGCCCTCGGGATAAAGCGGTCCGGCAAGTTCGGGCGGATAGCGACGCCCGGCAATGCGCGGGATCTGCGCCGCGGTGAAGCCGACGACGCAGGCCGTCGGATCGTCGCGATAGACCATATTGAAGTCGTGAAAATCGCGTCCGGCGGCTCCGAGGATCAGCACGCGGCGACGGCCGTGCGCCTCAGCAGCAGTAGCTGCGAATGGGCGGGAAGCCATTGAACTCCACCGAGGCATAGCTCGCCGTATAAGCGCCGGCCGACAGAAAATCAACGGGATCGCCGATCGCGAGGTCGAGCGGCAGGTCGTATTCCGTATGCGAATAAAGAATATCGGTGCTGTCGCATGTCGGACCGGCGAGCACGACCCGCCCGGCGGGCCGCCCGTCCTGCGGCGTGCGAATTCGGTATTGGATACGCTCGCCGAGCGTTTCCATGAGGCCGTTGTAGCGGCCCGCGTCGAGATAGATCCAGCGGCGCCCATGCAGGGATTTGTGCGCGTCGAGCAGAACCGTGCTGCGCAACAGTCCGGCATCGCCGACGAGGTAACGCCCGGGCTCGATGAGGATGCGCGGGCGAGCGCCCCCGAAATGGCGCCGCAAGGCCTGGTCGATGGTCTCGGCGTAGGCGGACAGCTCGGGAATGGGCTTGCGGTATTGCGCGGGAAGACCGCCGCCGAGATTCAAGAACTCGAGCTCGATGCCGGCTGTGGCGCAGGCATGGAAGATGGTCGCGGCCTCGGCAATGGGCGCCTGCCATTGGTTCGGGTCGGTCTGCTGCGAGCCGACGTGAAACGACAATCCGGCGGGACGGAGTCCCAGCGCACGCGCGCGCACCAGGAGGCCGGCGGCGATGTCCGCGGCGCAGCCGAATTTCCGGCTGAGCGGCCACTCCGAACCCTTCCCTCCGACCAGCAGGCGGCAGAAAACTTGCGATCGCGGCGCGGCGCGGGAGAGCTTTTCGAGTTCCGCTTCGCAATCGAAGGCGAAGAGGCTGATGCCGGCCGCATGCGCATCGGCAATCTCCGCTTCCCGCTTGATGGTATTGCCGAAGGAATAGCGGGATGCGGGAATCCCAAGGGACCGGCAACGCGCGATTTCGCCCTCGCTTGCGAGGTCGAAATTGGCGCCGAGCGGCTCCAGCGCGGCAATCACCTCGGGATTGGGGTTGGCCTTGACCGCGTAGTAGATGCCGGCGCCCGGAAACATCGCCGCAAGAGCGCGATATCTATCCCGCACCGTCGCGAGGTCGATGACGAGGCACGGCGTAGGCGGCCGCTTCTCCGCCAGGAATGCATCGATCCGGCTGCCGATGAAGGGCGGCAGGTCTCGGCTTTCCGCGACGACACTCATATCTCCGGACATTTTCTGCCTCGCCGCTTCCGTGCCATTAGGGGCCGTTTGCAGTCTCGCGACCTTGACTTGGATCATGCGGCCGGGCCGCGGCGACCGAAGGCGCCGCCGCTTGATCTGGATCATTGCCGGCCCGGGCTTCCGATCCGATTTTCAGGCGATGGATCGAGGAGGGTTGCATGTCGAACGACCATGAGCTTCAGCAGCGCGTCATCGATGAACTCGAGTTCGAGCCGAGCGTGGAC
>DATNIY010000061.1:0-34624 GCA_035604195.1 Allostellaceae bacterium | reverse complement strand
CCGCATCATCCTCGGCGAAATTCGCTCCGCCGAGGCGCTCGACATGCTGCAGGCCATGAACACCGGCCATGACGGCTCGCTCTCGACCATTCACGCCAACCGGCCGCGCGAGGCGCTCACCCGCCTCGAGAACATGGTGGGCATGGCCGGCGTCCAGCTCCCACCCCGCGCCGTCCGCCAGCAGATCGCCGCCGCCGTCCATCTCGTCGTCCAGATCAGCCGCATGCGCGACGGCATCCGGCGCGTCACCTCGGTCACCGAGATCGTCGGCATGGAAGGCGAGATCATCACGACGCAGGACCTCTTCACCTATCAGTTCGAGGGCGAGCTGCCCGACGGCCGGCTCAAGGGCAGCTTCCTGACCTCGGGCCTGCGGCCGCACTTCACCGCGCGCGCCGAATATTTCGGCCTCGACCGCGCCTTGCTCGAGGCGGTCGGATGAGCCTTCCCGTCGGCCTGCCTGGCGGAGATCTGACCTTCTTCGGCCTGGTCTTCCTGGCGGTCTTCGCTGCGATCTTCGCGCTCATCTACCTCCTGTCGGGCGGCGCCCCGCGCCGCCGACTGGTCATGCGCGCCATGGCCACGCGGGAGCGTTTCGCGCCGAGCGCGCAGAATCCGAGCATCGCCGCTCGCCAGCGGATCAATCGGGAGTTCCGCCCCTCGCGCACGGAAAAGTTCGCCAACCGCTTGGTGCCCAAGGCCGATTGGTGGCGCCGCGAGCTCGCGCGCGCGGGCACGCCGATGGATGTCGGCTCCTTCGCGGTGCTTTGCGTCATCCTGGCGCTGGCCTTGAGTTCCGTGCTCAACATCGCCGGCGTCGACTGGATCTATGCGGTGCCGGGCGGTCTCTTCTTGAGCGTCGCCGTGCTGCACCTTTATCTTCGCCGCCTGATCCGGCGCCGGATCGCGGCCTTCCTCAAGCTGCTGCCGGACGCCATCGGCCTCATGGTGCGCGGCATCAAATCCGGCCTGCCCGTGAGCGAGACCATCCTGATTGCAAGCCGTGAGATCCGCGATCCACTCGGCGAGGAACTGCGCCGCATCGCCGATCAGGTTCAGCTCGGCCAGCCGCTCGAGGACGCAATGGCACAGGCGGCGGTGCGGATCGATCTTCCCGAAGTCGCCTTCATGGCCGTCGCCTTCACGGTCCAGCGCGAGACCGGCGGCAATCTCGCGGAAATGCTCGAGAACCTCGACAGCATCCTGCGCCGCCGCCGGCATATGCAGCTCAAGGTGCGCGCCTTCTCCGCCGAGGCGCGGGCCAGCGCCATCATCATCGGGGCGCTGCCTTTCGTCCTTCTTGCGCTGTTGAGCGTGATGAACATGGCCTATATCAGCGTGCTCTTTACCACGAATTTGGGTCATATTCTCCTCGGCAGCGGCATGGCATGCATAACGCTCGGCATCCTGTCGCTGGTGAAGCTGACGCGGTTCCAGATATGAACGAGTTGGTCTCCTTGGCCCTTGCCCTCGGCGGCGACGGTCTCGTCATGGCGGTGGTGACCGTGTCGCTGGTGATCGCCGTGCTGGCGGGCCACGCCGCGTTGGCGTCAAAGGGAAACCTGCGGACGCGGCTTACTTCGCTCGCGCAACGGCGGCCGAATGTGGCCAATACGGCATTGCGCGGCACGCGGCCGGACTTTACCGCGGGTCGGCTGTTCGACGCGCTCAAGCGCATCGTCGAGCATTTCAGGCTGACCCGCGGCGAGGAGGCGCAGCAGGCGGCCGTCCTCCTGGCGCAGGCAGGCTGGCGCACGCGCGAGGCGCTGGTGATCTATTTTGGCCTGCGGCTCGTGCTGCCGCTGGGGCTGACGGTGCTGGTGATTCTCGTGCAGATGTCGATCGGCATCACCGGCATGCCGCAACTGGCGAGCGGCACCATCGCCGCCGGCGTCGGCTTCTATCTGCCGCAAATGATGCTGCGCCAGCTGGTAAAGTCGCGGCAGATTCGCTTCCACCGCGCGCTGCCCGACGCGCTCGACCTCCTGGTGATCTGCGCCGAGGCAGGCCTCGGCCTCGACGGCGCGCTCAACCGCGTCGCGCGTGAATTTCGGCGCTTCCAGCCCGATGTCGCCGAAGAGCTGGCGCTCACCGGCCTCGAACTCGGCTTCCTGCCAAGCCGCCGCGACGCGCTCATGAACATGGCCAAGCGCGTCAACATTCCGAGCGTCAACAGCCTGATGCATACGCTCAATCAGACCGAGCGCTACGGCACGCCCTTGAGCCAGGCGCTCAAGACCATCGCCTCCGATATGCGCGAGGAGCGTATGCTGGTGGCCGAGGAGAAGGCCGCGAAGCTGCCGGCGACGATGACCGTGCCGATGATCCTCTTCATCCTGCCCGCCGTCTTCATCGTGCTCCTCGGCCCCGCGATCATTCAGATCGTGCAGAATTTCGGGGGGGACTGAGGCATCGAGGGGCTTTACGGCCGCCGCCCGAGCATGCGAGCCTGCGCCAGCCGCGAGCCAGCGAGGAGAGCATGCGAGCCCCACGACCGTCGCAATCCGCCCACGACATCCCGGTCACGGCTCTAATCGCCGAGCGCGCCGCCGCTCTCGGCTACGCCGACCTGCCCGAGGACATCTGCGCGCTCGCGCGCCAGTGCTTTCTCGACTGGTTCGCGGTGACCTTGGCGGGCGCGGGCGAGGAACTCGCGCGCATACTCGCTTCCGAAGCCGGGATCGAGGGCGGCGCGCCCGTGGCGACCCTCATCGGCCACCGGGCGCGGGCGCCGATGCAACAGGCGGCGCTGGTCAACGGCGCCACGTCGCACGCGCTCGACTACGACGACGTTCACCTCTCCTATATCGGCCATCCGACGGTGACCTTGGTGCCGGCGCTGCTGGCGCTCGGCGAGGCCAAGGACGCAAGCGGCGCCGAGCTCATCGCCGCCTTCGTCGCCGGCTACGAGACGATCTGCCGAATCGGCCTGCTGATGGCGCCGGGCCATTACGCGCTCGGCTTTCACGCCACGGCGACGATGGGCAGCTTCGGCGCGGCCGCCGCCTGCGCGCGGCTTTTGCGCCTCGATCCGGCGCGCACGGCAATGGCGCTCGGCATCGCCGGGACCGAGGCCGCCGGCCTCAAATCCATGTTCGGGACGATGTGCAAGCCGCTCCATGCCGGCAAGGCGGCGCAGAACGGCCTGTTGGCCGCGGTGCTCGCGGCGCGCGGCTTCACCAGCCGGCCGGACGTGCTCGAATGCGCCCAGGGCTTCGCCGCCACCCACGGCCCCGACTTCCACCCCGAGGCGGCGCTCGCCGAGCCGTCGGGCGGCTGGCATCTCCGCGGCAATCTCTTCAAGTACCACGCCGCCTGCTATCTGACGCATGCCCCGATCGAATGCGCGCTCAAGATCGCGCGTGAGCCCGGCTTTGCCGCCGATGCCGTGCACCAAGTGCTGCTGCGCGTCGACCGCGGCGCCGACAAGGTCTGCAACATCGCGGCGCCGCGCACCGGACTCGAGGCCAAGTTCTCGCTCCGGCTCACCACCGCCTTCGCGCTTGCCGGCATCGACACTGCGAGCCTCGACGCCTATGGCGCGGCCAATGCCGCCGATCCGCGCCTCGTTGCCTTGCGCGACAAGGTGCGGCTCGAATTCATCGATGGCTGGCCCGCCTCTCGCGCGGAGATGCGCGTCGAACTCGTCTCCGGCCGCAGCGTCGAAGCGGGGCATGATTCGGGCGTGCCCGCGGCCGATGTCGCGGCGCAGGGGCGACGGATCGAGGCCAAGTTCATGAGCCTCGCGGCGCCGGCGATCGGCGAGACGCAGGCCGGCGCTCTCATGCGGAAGGTCGCGCGGCTCGACGATGTCGCCTCGATCGCGGAAGTGACGGCGCTCGCCGCCGGCTGACATGGGGCGGGTGCAACTCGCGAACGAGCCGCTGCTGCTCGCGTTGCTCGACTATTGGCAAGAAAGATGCGCCGGGCGCGCCATGCCGCGGCGCCGCGACATCGACCCCCTGGACATGCCGGCGCGCCTGCTGCCGCATGTCCAGCTCGTCGAATTGGGCGAACGCGGGCGGCTGCGTCTCAGGCTTGTCGGTACCGCCATCGTCGATGCGCTCGGCAAGGACGCCACTGGGCGCTATCTCGACGAGGCCTTCGACGGCGAGACGCGGCAGTTTCTCGAGGACCTCTGCCGCGCGGCGCTGCGCGAGAGGCGGCCGGTCGCCGCCGCCTGCTGGCAGGCGCGGGCGAAAGGCCCGGCCCTGGGCATGACCTGGCTGGCGACGCCGCTCTCCGAGAACGGCCGCGACGCCAACATGATCCTGGCCGCGACCACCTTCCGCTTCGCCCGGCCGCGCGCGCTCGGCGATCAGCCGCTCAGCGCCGACGCGATCGAGGTGCTGTGACGCGGCGCTTCTTGGCCGCCGGCTGCGCCGGTGCCGGCATGTGGATCTTGAGGAGACGAGCGGCGTTGCCGCCGAGGATCGCCGCCTGATCGGCGCGGGTGAGGCCGGGCGCGCTCGCGACGAAGCGGACGGGATCGGGCAGCCCCATGTCGTAGGGATAGTCGGTGCCGAGCAAAATGTGATCGCTGCCATAGAGGCGCGCGAGATATTCGAGCTGATGATGGGTGAAGACGATGGTGTCGAAATAGAGCTTCTTCAGGTAGCTCGTCGGCTTGCGCTTGATCGCGAGCCGGCAGTCCGCGCGCGCGCCATGCGCATGATCCATGCGTCCGGAATATGCCGCGAGGAAGCCGCCGCCATGCGCGACGCAGATCTTGAGCCGCGGATAGGCCGCGAGCACGCCGCCGAAGATGAGATGGCTCACCGCCACCGTCGAGTCGAGCGGATTGCCGATGACGTTGATGAAGTAATGCTGCGCCAAGCGTCGCCCCTCGGTGAAGCCCGAGGGATGCAGGAAGATCAGCACGTCGAGCTCCTGCGCCTTGGCGAAGAAGCGGCGGAAGCGCTCGGCCGAGAGCTCTTCGCCCATCACGTTGGTGTTGATCTCGACGCCGCGCAAGCCCAGCGTCTTGACGGCGCGCTCGAGCTCTTGGACGGCGAGTTCGGGCGCCTGCATCGGCACGGTGCCGAGGCCGACGAAGCGGTCGGGATGCTCGCTCACGATCTCAGCGATGCGCTCGTTGATGAGGCGCGCGGTCTGCCGCGCCAGACCGGGCTCGGCCCAATAGTAATACTGTCCGGGCGCGGGCGAGATCGCCTGGATGTCGATGCCGGCCCGGTCCATGTCCTTGAGCCGCGTCGCGACGCTGGTGAGCTGGCCGTAGATGCGTTCCTGCTGCTGGCGGCTCACCGCGGCGGTCTTGGCATTGGCGAAGTGCAGGAGCGGCTCGCGCGCGGGATCGAAGGCGTCCTTGGCGAGCGCGGCCGCCTCCGGCGTCTCGACATGGCAGTGGATATCGACGGTGAAGCTCCGGCGCGCGCCGCGCTTGGTTCCTCGGGCCAGGATCGGCGCGCCCTGCGGCGCGGCCGGGCTACAGGAAAACAGCATATTCCCTCCCCCGCGAAGCGTCAGTAGATCCCCAAATGCTGATGCAGATCGATGCCGGCCGCACGCAGCCGATCCGCGCCGTCGGCGACGACGACCCGTCCGCTGTTGAGAATGACGATGTCGTCGGCGATGTCGAAGACCAGCTTGGCGTTCTGCTCGACGAGCACGATCGACAGCCCCTGTTCCTTGAGCCGGCGAATGGTAGCCATGACCTCGGCGACGATCTGCGGCGCCAGCCCCTCCGACGGTTCGTCCATCAGGAGCACGCGCGGATTCCCCATGAGCGCGCGGGCGATGGCGAGCATCTGCTGCTCGCCGCCGGAAAGATGGCCGGCGATCTGCTGCTGGCGCTCGCCGAGCCGCGGAAAGGTGGCATAGACCCGCTCGAGCGTCCAGGGCGCGTGCGCCGCGCCCCGATGCGGACGGCGCCCGGCAACGACGAGATTCTCGCGCACCGTCAGGCTGCGGAAGATGCGGCGGCCCTGGGGGACGAGCGCGACGCCCGCGGCGGCGATGTCTTCGGGCGCGCGGCCCGTGACATCGGCGCCGAAGACCGCGACCCCGCCGCGGCGCGGTGGCAGGAGTCCGACCGTCACGCTCATGCAGGTGGTCTTGCCGGCGCCGTTGCGGCCGAGCAGGCCCAAGAGCCGTCCTTGTCCGAGGCGCAGCGAGACGCCGTGGAGCACATGGCTGTCGCCGTAGAAGGCGTCGATCGCCGCGAGCGCGAGCGCGTCACGCGCCAAGATAGATCTCCCGCGTGCGCGGATCGGCGACCACTTCGGCGCGGCTCCCCTCGACCACGATTTCGCCGAAATGCATGACGGTGATGCGCTCGGCGAGATCGAGTGCCACGTCCATGTCGTGCTCGATCATGACGATGGTGACGCCGCGGGGAATGTCGAGGAGGAGTTGCGCCACGTCGCGCCGCTCCTCGAGCGACAATCCGGCGAAGGGCTCGTCGAGCAGCAGGAGTTTGGGGTTTTGCGCCAGCGCCATCGCGATCTCGACCCGCCGCCGCTCGCCATAGGAGGTCTCGGCGAGCGGACGCGCGGCCAGATGGCGCAATCCGACGCGCTCGAGCGCCGCTTCCGCCTGGGCGATGAGACCGCGCTGGCGGTCGAGCGGGAGAAAGGGGTTCCAGCGCAAGGGCGCGAGCCCGAGAAGCGAGAGCGTGACGTTGCGCAGGAGCGTGTCGCGCGGAAAGAGCGTGATGATCTGATAGGTGCGGGCGAGGCCGAGATGGGCGCGTCGCCGGCTCGGCAGCCGCGTCAAGTCCTTGCCGAACAGCACGATGCGGCCGGAATCGGGGCGCAATTCGCCGGCGATGAGGTTGAAGAGCGTGGTCTTGCCGGCCCCGTTCGGGCCGATGATGAGGCGCCGCTCGCCGGGCTGGACGCTGAGGCTCACCGCAGCGGTCACGCGGAGCCCGCCGAAGGATTTCTCGAGACGGCTCACTTCGAGCGCGCTCATTATGCCTTCGCCGCGCGCAGGCCAAGCCGCGCCAGGCGGATCGTGCCGGGGACGAACCCCTCCGGCATGAAGATGACGATGGCGACGAAGATCGCGCCCAAGAGCAGATTCCAGCGCTCGATATAAGCGCTCGCCACGTTCTTGACGATGACAACAAGCGCCGCGCCCGCGATCGGCCCCAAGAGCGTGCCCGAGCCGCCGGAAATCACCATCAGCAATACCTCGGCCGAGGAGGCCAATGCCAGGGTCTGCGGACTGATGAATTCTGTGTAATAGACGAAGAGGATGCCGGCAATTGCGGTCAGCAAGCCCGAGAACAGGCAGGCGCAGTAGCGGATCATCCAGACGTGATAGCCCAACGCGTTCATCCGCCGCGGCTGATCGCGCGTGCCGTTGAGGCTGACGCCGAAGGGCGAGCGGACGAAGACCGCGCTCGCCGCAAGCGCCAGCAGGAAGACGACGAAGGTCGCATCGTAGAATGCGGTGGAGCCGGCGAGCGAGACGCCGAAGGGGGCGGGCCTGGTGGCGACGCTGATGCCGTTGTCGCCGTTGGTGACGCCGATCCAGCGATAGGCCAAGCCCCACAGGATCTGGCCGAGCGCCAGCGTGATCATGATGAAGCCGATGCCGGTGGCGCGCAGGGCAAGTGCCGCAAAGACCGCAGTCGCGAGCACAGCGACCGCGAGGCCGGCAAAAATCGCGGTGCCGTGGCCAAAGCCGGCGGCGAGCAGGTAGGCGACGCCATAGGCCGCGACGCCGAAGAGACCGGCGTGGCCCAAAGAGACCAGCCCGGCATAGCCCACGAGCACGTTGAGGCCCAAGGCGAAGACGGCGTAGATCAGGATCTGGCTCGCGATGTTGACGTAAAAGACTCCGCTCATCCACAGCGGCAATGTCGCGAGCGCGGCGAGCGCGGCCGCGACGGCGAGCCGGCTCGGAATCATGGCGCATACCTGCCGAAGAGACCTTGTGGCCGCAGCGCCAGCACCAGCACCATCGGCAGGAAGAGCACGAAATAGGCCAGGTCCGGCAGCAGCGCCTGACCGAAATTAAAGAGAAAGCCGACGATGAAGCTGCCCACGAGCGAGCCCAAAAGGCTGCCGGTGCCGCCGAGGATCACCACCACCAGCGCCAAGGGCAGCATGTCCTGATCGAGCCCGGGATAGACCGAGAGGATCGGGCTGCCGATCATCCCGGCGAAGCCCGCGAGCCCAGCGCCGAGCGCGAAGATCGTGGTGAAGAGATGCGAGACGCGGATGCCGACCACCCGCGCCATCTGCGGATCGTCGACCCCGGCGCGGATCATCGCCCCCAATCGCGTGCGCTCGAGCAGGAGCCAGAGTGCGACGGCGACCACCACCGCGACCGCGATGATCGCCAGGCGATAGGCGGGAAAGGCCAGACGCGCGAAATGGGCGGCGCCGCTGAGCCCCGGCGGCGTCGGCACCGAAATCGGATCGCCCGTCCATTCCATCAGGCAGAGATCGGCGACCATGAAGGATAGGCCGAGCGTCACCAGCACCTGCGCGAGCTCCGCCCCGGCCAGCCGCCGCAGCAGCAGCCGTTCGATCCCCGCGCCGATCGCCGCCACGAGCACCCCGCTGATCACCGCTGCGAGCCAGAACTCGACGTGGAACCACAGTACCAGGCTCGCGCCGAAATAGGCGCCGAGCATGAACAGCGAGCCATGCGTCAGGTTGGGGATGCGCATCAGCCCGAAGATCAGCGAGAACCCGGCGGAGAGCAGGAAGAGGAGCCCGCCCAAGGTCACGCTGTTGATGGCCAGCACTAACCAAAAATTCATGTCCGGCGTCTCACCGCGCGGCGCCGGCGCCTCAAATCAGCTCTTCAGCGGCGGGTAGTCGCGCGAATAGACGGGATGCGCGAGATAGGCTTTCTCGTCATAGGGCCAGAACTGACCGACGTTCTCGTAGGTCTTGATCGTGACGTTGGTGAGGCTGCCCCCGACCTTCTCGACCCGCCGGATGAAGACGTTGCCAACGACATTGCCGAGATCGTCGAAATGGAACGAGCCGCGCGGCGTGTCCTTGAGGTTGACGGCGCGCAGGGCCTTGATCGTCGCCTCCTTGTCCGAGGTGTCACCATGCAACGCCTCGAGCGCCGCCTCGACGACCATGCCGATGACGTAGAGGCCGGCGGCGTAGAAGCCGGCGACCACGTCGTAATCGCGCTTCAACAGCGCCTTGAACTTCCTGTTGGCGTCATTGTCGAGGTCGATGGTGTAGGGGCAAGCGCTGATGAGGCCGATGGCCTCGTCGCCGAAATGCGGCAAGAGCGCATCATCGCCCGCCGTCTCGCCGCCGCAGACCGGCAGCTTGAGCCCGGAATCGGCGTATTGCTTCATGAATTTGAGCGGGTTCGAGCCGGCGAAGCCCTGGACGACGCCGTCGACATCGCTGATCTGCGCGAGATAGGGCGTGTAGTCGGCAGTCACCAGCGGCGGCCACAGCTTCTTCACGACTCGGCCGCCATTGTCCTCGAAGACCTGCTGGAAGCCGCCGATCTGCTCGTAGCCGAAGGCGAAATCCTCGTCGATCGTGATCACCCGCTTGAGCTTCATCTCGGTGGCGGCATAGTGCCCCATCGGATGCATCGCCTGCGAGGAAGTGGCGGAGGCGCGGACGAAATAGGGATTGGGCTTGCGCTGCGTCAGGTCGTCGGCGCCGGCCAGGCTCATCATCGGCGTCTTGTGCTGCTCGACATATTGGGTGATGGCCAAGAGCTCGAAGGCGGCGAGCGGCCCGAGGATGAAATCGACCTCATCGCGCTCGATGAGTTCCTGGGCCTTGGTCTTGGCGCCCGCCGGGTTGCCGCCGGTGTCGGCGGAGATGAAATCGACCTTGCGGCCGGCGAGGGTGTAGTCCTTGTCCTTGAGGAAGGCGGTGATGCCCTGCTCCATCTGGACGCCGCCCGAGGCGAGCGGTCCGGTCTTGACCGTCAGCAGCCCGATGCGCACGGGCTTGCCGGTCTGTGCCCGCGCGGCGCGCCACGGCAGCGCGCCAGCGCCGATGCCGGCAGCGGTGCTCAGCAGGAATTTGCGACGGTTGAGCGTCGTCCGCATGCGATCCTCCCTCGATGTGCCGCTGCCGCGGCGTTTTCATTAGCTCCCGCTTAGCATAATCGGGCGCCGCCCGCTCGCCAACCCCGTCGGTCGATTATTCGGCCGCCGCGCCGATCGCCTGGTTGAGCCGCGGCATGACTTCGCTCGCCATCAGTTCCATCGAGCGGCGGGCGAGCGGCGCATCGGCCCAGTCATGGCCGGCATAGACGAGGGTGCCGAAATCGGCATCCAGCCGCGCCGCGCCGCAAGCGCCGGCGCGATTGACAGGCTCTTCTCCGGCTGTTTTATCCCGCGATAAACGGACTGTCTGAGCCCCGTGACCGAGAGCGACCGCAGCCCACCCGACTTCGCCGATCTCAAGACCAGCGCCTTGGCGCTCGTGCCGGTGCTGCGCGCGCGCGCGCGCGAAACCGAGGAGCTGCGGCGGCTCCCCGATGAGACCATCGCCGATCTGCACCGGAGCGGGCTCTTCCGCATGCTGCAGCCGCGGCGCGTCGGCGGCAGCGAGTTGCCGTACCGCGCGCTCGTCGAATTGGGCGCCATCGTGGCGCAGGGCTGCGGCTCGACCGGCTGGGTGCTGACCAACCTGGCGAGCCATCACTGGATGCTCGGCATGTGGCCCAAAGCGGCGCAGGACGAGGTCTGGGATGAGGGCCCCGACGGGCTCATCGGCTCGGCTTTCGTCTTTCCCGGCGGCCGGGCGCGCGCGGTCGATGGCGGCTTCATGCTGAGCGGGCGCTGGCCCTTCTCGAGCGGCGTCGATGCCTCGCAATGGAATATGCTCGGCGGCATCGTGCGCGACGAGCGCGACCGGCCGCAGGAGCACCGCATCTTCCTGGTCGAGGCCGCCGACTACGCCATCATCGACACCTGGTTCGCCGCCGGCCTGCGCGGCACCGGCAGCAAGGATGTCGAGATGGCCGAGGCTTTCGTGCCGAGCCATCGGACCTTGCCGCTCTCCGCCATCGCCGGCGGCCCGACGCCGGGCAGCGCGGTCAATGCCGCCGCGCTCTATCAGCTTCCCGCCCTGGGCCTCTTCTCCTTCGTCGTCGCCGCGGCGTCGCTCGGCATCGCCCGCGGCGCGATCGACGATTACACCCAGGCGACGCGCGCCCGAATCAGCGGCTATACCGGCAAGCGCCTCGCCGATCTCGCGACCCAGCAGCTTCGCCTGGCCGAGGCGGCGGCGCTCGCCGACACCGCCGAGGCGCTGATGTTCAGGGATTGCAACGATGCCACGCGCATCATTGCCGAAGGCGCGGTGCCGAACATCGAGGAGAAGGCGCGCTGGCGCCGCGACGGCGCCTATGCCGCTTGCATGTGCACCAGGGCCGTCGACCTCATCTTCACCGCAGTGGGCGGCGCCGGGATCTATCTCGACGCGCCGATCCAGCGCGCCTTCCGCGACATTCATGCCGCCAATGCCCATTACGCGCTGAGCTGGGACGTCAACGGCACCTTGTGGGGAAGGGTGGCGCTGGGCTTGTCGCCCGAGGCGGCGACGCTCTGAACGGGGCCGACGCCGTTCCCATATTAGGTTAATGACCGGACCGCTGATCGCGTGGCCCCGCAGCCTTGCCAGAGCGGGCCTGACGCTGCTGCTGCTCGCGCAAGGCGGATCGCCCGGCACCACCATCCTCAACCCGCCGCCGCAGCCGCCGGCGATCGCGACCAATCCGGCGATGGTCCCGCCGGCGCTGCGAGTCCCGCCGTGGCTCCCCGTCCCCGCGCCCGGACCGGCACCCGCATCCGGCCCCGCGCCGGCACCGGCGCCCACGGTGGTTCAGGGCCAATTCGCCCCGCCGCTCCCGACCGGGCCGGTCACGGGTTACGGCACCGGCGGCATGCAACAGCCGCCCGGCGCGCCGCCCAACCCGCCCTATCCGCCCGGCGGGCTGTTGCATTAACCGCCGCATTAGCCGCCGCAAAGTTCTTGATTTGTTCTCGATGGGCATGCTAGACCGAACCGTCACTTCGGTTGGGGAAAAGCGATGCGCGGCGATTTCGAGGTGGTGGATGAGCTGCTGTCGAGCCGCTTTCGGATCGGGCTCGAAGACGCCCTTTGCGAAGGCTGCCTGATGGCGCGGTTGCCCGTCGCGCTCGGCGAGGCCGCGCGGATCATCCCGGCGCTCGAGCGCTTCGAGCGCGAGGAGGATGGCGGCGAATTCCGGGTCTATTCCGGCATCTTCATGGTCGAGGAGGTGTGGTACCGCTTCCGCTGCCACCTCTTCATCGATGCGGGCGGCCAGCGCTTCCTCAGCCACATCGCCGAGTTCACGGCGGTGAAGTGGCAGGTCAGGATGGCGATGTGAGGCCGGCGGCGCTCAGCCCAGCCCGTCATCCACCGGCACGTTCTCGGGCTTGAGATCGATGCCGGCATTGCGCGCCTCCTGCACCAGGAGGGTGGCGAAATCCTTGTCGCTGAAGCCCAATCCCACGAGGTTCTGGACGATCTCGCGGGTCAAGGCGGTGACCGGCATCGGCGTCCCCGTCCGGCGGCCGGCCGCGAGGCCGAGATCGAGATCCTTCTTCAAAAGCACCGGCGTGAAGGTCGGCGCGAAATCGAGATTGACCAGCGCCGGCGATTTGTAGCGGGTGAACATCGAGCCCATGACGCTCTTGTTGATGAAGTCGAGGAAGGCGTGCCGCTTAATGCCGCTCTTCTCCGCCAGCGCCGTCACCTCGACGAGCGACTGGATAACGACGCCCAAAAAGACGTTGTGGCAGATCTTGACGATGCGCGCGCGCTCGCCCTCGCCGACATAGCTCACGCCTTGGCCGAGCCGATCGAGATAAGGAAGCGCCGCGTCGAACGCATCCTTGGGGCCGGAAACGACGAGGCTGAGCTTGCCGGCCTTCACCACCTTGGCGTTGCCGGAAACCGGCGCCGCCAGCATCTTGGTGCCGAGCTTCGCCGCGGCGTCGCGCACTTCGTTTGAGTCTTCCTCATCGACGGTCGAGCAATCGACCAGGATCTTGGGCGCCTTGCCCTTGGCCGTGAGCACGCCCTCCGGCCCGAGCGTCACCTGCTTCAGGTCCTTGCCCGCGGCGACCATGGTGAAGACGATATCGCATTGCGCGAGATCGGACGGATGCTCGGCGAGCTTGACGCCGCTTTTGGTCAGCGGCTCGGCCTTGGCGCGAGTGCGGTTCCAGGCGGTGACATTGCAGCCCGCCTTGGCGAGCCGCTCGGCCATGGAAAAGCCCATACGGCCGGCGCCGATCCAGCCGATCCGGCTCGTGAGTTCCGCGGGCATGTTTTCGCTCTCCTAAAGTGATCTCTGATGACGTCGAACCGTGCAGTCTTCGGCCGTCATGCGCGGGCTTGTCCCGCGCATCCACGAGTCTTTCGACGTAAATCCGTGGATGGCCGGCCCGGAGGCCGGCCATGACGATGAAAACGAACCATTCGGTAAAAGCATTTTCAGTAGGGATTGGCGATCGGCAGTTCTTCCGCCGGATAGAGGGTGATGACCTTGGCGCCGGTGGGCGTGCAGATCACCTCTTCCTCGATGCGCGCCGCCGAGATGCCGTCCGTCGCCGGGCAATAGGTCTCGAGCGCGAAGACCATGCCGGCCTTGATCTCCATGGGATCGTCGAAGGAGTTGAGGCGCGAGATGATCGGGCGCTCGTGCAGCCCGAGGCCGAGCCCATGCCCGAAGAGCAGGCCGAACGCCTCCATCTCGCTGGTAAAGCCGATCTCCTCCGCCTTGGGCCAACAGGCGGCGATGCGGTCGGTGCTGATTCCGGGCTTGACCAGCGCGATCGCCGCGTCGATCCATTCGCGCGCGCGCTTGTAGGCGTCGCGCTGCGCCGGCGTGGCGCGGCCGACATTGAAGGTGCGGTAGTAGCAGGTGCGGTAGCCGCTGTAGGACTGGATGATGTCGAAGAAGGCCTGATCGCCCGGACGGATGAGGCGGTCGGTGAAATTGTGGGGATGCGGGCTGCAGCGCTCGCCCGAGATCGCGTTGATCGCCTCGACATCGTCCGAGCCCAGTTCGTAAAGCCGCTTGTTGGCGATGCCGACGATCTCGTTCTCGCGGATGCCCGGCTTCAGATGCTCGGCGATGGTCTGATATGTCGCATCGCCCAAGGAGGCCGCCATGTTGAGGAGCGCGATCTCGTCGGCGCTCTTGATCTCGCGCGCATCGAGCATGATTTGCTGCCCGTCGCGCACATCGATCCCGACCGCCTGCAGCTCGAAGAGCATGGCGGGCTCGACGAGATCGACGCCCACGGGCTGATCGGCGACGCCGTGCTCCGCGAGGATCGATTTGATCTCCTCGGCCGCCTTGCGCATGAGGCCGATCCTGGGATGGACGGCGCCGCGCAAGCCGAGCATGCCGGCATGGCAATTGTGCGGCTTGAGCCAAGGCGCATAGAGGCGGTGGTGCTTCGCCGCCGAGCCGAAATCCCAGACATGCGGCTCGCTGTCGCCCGGCAGCAGCGCATAGCGCGTGAACTTGTCGCGCGCCCAATTGCCGATCACCGTCGAGGTCATGTAGCGGATGTTGTATTGATCGAAGCACAAGAGCGCGCCGAGCTCCGAATTCGCCATCGCCGCCCGCGTCCGCGCCAGGCGATAGCGATGCAGGCGGCGAAAATCGATGCGCTCCTCGAAATCCACGGCCGATGGACCCAGCGCCATGATCGGCCGCCGCCAGTCATGGCGCGGATCGATGTCCTCGGGATTGATGATCTTGGGTTCGATCGGCTTCTTGGCCATGCTCTCCTCCGTGGCGCGAGGGTGCCGGGCGCGCGCCGCAGTGTCAACCGAGGCGCGGCGCGGCGCTCACTGCTTCAGCTCGATCGGCCGGAAACCCATCTTTTCGTAATACTCGACGCAGATGTCGGTGTCGCGCGACGGCGTGGTCTGGCCCCAATTGAAGCCTTTGCACTGCGCCGTCTGGCCGGTCTCGGGATTGCGCAGCACCACCACCGTACCGCCGCAGGAGGCGAGCGCCGCGGCGAGCGCGATGAGAGCCAGACTGCGCAGGATGCCGTTCATGCGCCCGCTCCCAATTGCTCCGCCATCCAATCCGCCGTCTGCGGCCGGTAGCGGAAGGGGCGGTTGTTGGCGACGTGGTTGCCGTCCTCGATGATCAGGAGCTCGACCGGGCCGCTGACGGCCGCAGCGAGCCGTTCCGCCTCCGCCGCCGGCACGATGCGGTCGAGCCGGCCGGAGACAATGGAGATGGGGCAGCGTATGCGCTCGGCGACGCCCGCGAGGGACAGGGTCGCGGCGTTGCGCTTGGCCGCCGCCTCGTCCTGGGCATGGCTGCGCACGCGGAAGGCCGCGCGCGTCAGCTCCGGCAGCTTGTCCCAGATGCCGAGCCACTCGAACGGTCCGGCGAGCGAAATGCAGGCCTTGACCCGTGTCTCGAAGGCGCAGGCGCGCGGCGCGTAATAGCCGCCGAGGCTCACGCCCCAGAGGCCGATCCGCCCGGCATCGACATCGCCGCGCGTCTCGAGCCAATCGATGACGGCGGTGACCGCGACCTCGTAATCGCCGCGGATCGGGAAATCGTATTCCGCCTCGCCCTGGCCCGGGCCGTCGAAGGCGAGCGTCGCCATGCCGCGCGCGAGGAAGGTCTCCTCGTAAGCCGCCATCTCCTCCTTGGCGCTGTCGAGCCCCATGACCATGACCACGATCGGCGGCCGCTTGGCGCCCGCGGGCCTGCGCAGCACGCCGGCCAGATGCTTGCCCGCGTAGGGAATGAGCCCGCGCTCACCCGGCGGCAGCAGATGCGGCAGCGCGAGATTGTGACATTCGACCGCCTTCCGATGCGCCGCCTTCATCTGCGCCATGTCGTCGACGAAGAGAAACTTGGCGAAGTGGTAATAGACGCCGGCGCGGTTCAGATGCTCGCCGGCGCTGATGCCATGGCCCTGGGCCAGCGCCGCGCGGCCCAGCGCCTCGTGCAGCGCGGCGCGGGCCGACCAGGCGGCGCACCATTGGCTCCATTCCGCAATGCCGGCCGTCACCTCTTCGAAATCGGTGAGGATGACGCCGTTCGCGACGAAGCGCGGCGCCCAGTGGTGGATGGCGGATTGCACGCGCGAATCAGGGGCGCTCATTCCTGGACCTCGTCCCGACGATACCATGGCAGGAACCGGCGCGTCCCCCAATTGACCAACGCGTCGAAGCCGACGCCGAACCCTGCCAGGAACACGACGGCGACCATCGCCTCGTCGTGCCGGAAGATGCGCGAATTGTAGAGGATGAAATAACCGAGCCCGTCGATCGCGGTGAAGAATTCCGCCACCACCGCGCCGATGAGCGCGCGTCCGGCGGCGAGCCGGAGACCGGCCAGGAAATAGGGCATCGCCGCCGGCAGCACGATCTCGAACAGCAGCCGCAGCCGGCCGGAGCGGAAGGAACGCGCGACCTCGACATAGTCCTTCGGCACCGCATGCGCGCCGTCGGCGACGCTGACGATGATCGAAAAGATCGCGGCGAAGACCACAGTCGCCAGCCGCGCCGCGCCGCTATAGCCGAACCACAGCGAGAAGAGCGGCAGCACCACGATCATCGGCATGGCATAGAAGGCGTTGACGTAATGGCGCAGCGCCCTCTCCCCGAGGACGCTGCGCCCCATCACCAGGCCGATCGCCGTGCCCAGGATCAAGGCGATGACCAGCCCTTCGGCCACCGCGCCGAGCGTCCGGGACGTCGCCTGGAGAAAGGCCGCACTTTGAACGACGCGGGGAAAGGCCATGACGATGCCGAAGGGGGTCGCGACGTAGTCCGGCGCGAGGCCGCGCACGATGCCCTGCCACAGCGCCACGATGACGATGCCGGCGACGAGACGCGGCAGCGCCGCGCCGGCGCCGAGCCCGCGCAGCCTGGGCGGCGCAGAGGCCGCATCGAGCGCGATCGCCGGGCCGCTCACCGCCTCAGCTCCGCCATCTCGCGAAATGGCTCTCGAGCATCCGCCCCAGCCGCATCAGCCCGAGACCGGCGAAAACGATGATGAGGATGGCGCCGAACACCGCCGCGGTGTCGAAATTCTGGGTCGCCTCCATGATGATTTGGCCCAGCCCGGTCGAGCTCAGGAAGAACTCGGCCGCGATCATGCCGACGAGGCCGCGGCCGATGGCCTGGCGCAAGCCCGTCATGGCGAAGGGCAAAGTGTAGGGCACCATGACCTCGCGCCACAGCGCCCATTCGCTCGAGCGGTAGGATCGCGCGACTTCGATGAGCTCGGGCTTTATGCTGCGCGCGCCTTCGATGGTGTTGTAGAGGATGGGGAAGACGGCAAAGAGAAAAACCACGAGAACCTTGGGCGCGAAGCCGAAGCCCATGAGCGACAGGATGAAGGGAATGAGCGCCACCATCGGGGTCGCGTAAAGCACCATGATGTAGAGGTCGAGCGCCCGGCGCAGCACCGAGACCCGCGCGAGAAGCAGGCCAAAGGGCATGCCGACGACCGCCGCCAGCGCGACGCCGGTGACGAAGAGCGTGGCCGAACTCAAGCATTGCGCCAGGAGCGCGCCGCTCGCCGCCAGTTGCCACAGCCGCACCAGCGTCTCCGACAGCGGCGCCATGAAGGCCTCGCTGGTGTGGCGGCCGACGATCTCCCAAGCGGCAAGTCCGAGGATCAGACTCACCGCGAACGGCGCGTGCCGCGCCACGAAATCGCGCCGCAGCATTCGCGCTTCGCCCGTCACCCTCGCCCCTCAGCGCAGCTTCTTGTAGAGCGCGTCGGCGTCGCGCCAGACGCTGAGATCGACGAGTTGGTCGTAGCTCGGCGCGGCCCTGCCCGGCTTGATGTTGCCGATCTTCTCCTGCGTCGCCACCAGCGCTTCGATCTTGTTCTTGGCGAGGCCGTCGTCGTCGATCGCCCAAAAGCCGATGTCCAGAAAACGCTTCAGCGCTCCCTTGGCAATCGCCTTGGAGCGGCCGGTGATGGTGGCGATCTCGGCCACCGTGTCGGCGTTCTTCGCATCCGCCATGAAATGGTCGGCCGCGATCAGCGCGGCAGCGAAGCGCACATAAGCGTCATGCTTCTCCGCGACGCGATCCTTGCGCGCCACGCCGACGAGGTAGTGGCTGGTCGGATCGGATTTGGCGATGGTGGTGACGATCGTCACCGTCTTGCCGTGGCTCTCGATCTCCGGCACGTCGTCGAGATGGAGGACGCCATAGGAGATCTGGCCCGCGATCATCGCCGCCGCGGTGTTCGATCCCAGGCCCACCTGCTGCACATCGTCGATCGTCATGTGGCAGCCGAACAGCATCTCCTTCAGGGCGATGGAGCGCGCGCCGCCGGGCGTGTCGACGCCGACCTGCTGCCCCTTCATGTCGGCGCAGCCGGCCTTGGTGCCGTCGGTCGTGCCGATCGCCCAATCGGGATTGGGCATGCCGTAGATCGCCACCACCGGCACATCGGCATTGGCGATTTGGCTCACGATGAGTGCGGTGGGCGAGAGCGAGAAGTCGAGATCGCCCGACACCACGGCGCGCGCCGCGGCGGTTCCGGTATCGAACTGCTTGATCTCGACTTCGGCGCCGTATTTCTTGAAGAAGCCTTCCTTGTCCGCGACGTAGAAATTGACGTTGGCGAAGATCGGCGGCACGCCGGGAAGGCCAAGCACTAGCGTCCGCTGCTGCGCCGCCGCCGGATTTCCGTCCGTACCGCAGAGAAGTGCGCCAAATGCGCAAATCAGGAAGGCCGCTTGGCCGATCTTCATGCCGTCATCCTCCGCATCGCCGGTTGTTCGCTGCCCTCGTTGGGCGCGCTCAAGCGCCCAATTTGAACTCGGCCTGCCGCGCCTCGCTCATCAGCGTGCTCCACACAAGCTCGCGCAACGCGGCAAAGCGCGCAAGCCCGAGCGTGTCGCGGCTGCGCGGCCGCGGCAGGTCGATGGCGATGTCCTCGGCGATGCGGCTCGGCCGGCCCTTCATCACGACGACGCGGTCGCCCAGCAGCACCGCCTCCTCGATCGAGTGGGTGACGAACAGCATCGTCGTCGGCCGCCGCTGCCAGATGCGCAGGAGTTCGAACTGCAGGATCTCGCGCGTCTGCGCATCGACCGCGGCGAAGGGCTCGTCCATCAGGAGAACCCGCGGCTCGATGGCGAGCGCGCGCGCCAGGCCGCAGCGCTGCTGCATGCCGCCCGACATCTGATAGGGATAGGCCTGTTCGAAGCCGCCCAATCCCACGAGGTTGATGAAGGCGGGAACTCGCCGCTCGATCTCGGCGCGCGGCGCGCCGGCCATGCGCAGCCCGTAGGCGACGTTGTCATAGACCGTCTTCCACGGGAAGAGACCAAAATGCTGGAACACCATGGCGACGCCCGGACGCGGCGCAAGGACCGGCTCGCCATCCACCAGCACCTCGCCCTCGGCCGGGATGAGTCCGTCGACGCAGCGCAAAAGCGTGGTCTTGCCGCAGCCGGAGGGGCCGACCAGCGCGACGATCTCGCGCGCGCTCACCTCGAGATCGATGCCGTCGAAGACGACATTGGCGCCGAAGCTCTTGCTCAACCCGCGCAGTTCGATGTGCCCGCCAGGCGGCGCGGCCGCGGCGCCCCGCTCCGCTGATCGCGCCGCGAGCCTCATTCCGCGGCAGTCGAGACTTTACCTGGCTTCGCCGGTTGCTTGGCCCAGTAGCCGGGATCGGCCTTGCTCTTCGCGAGTTGCTCCGCGGTCTCGAAGCCCGGCGCCAGCGAGGCGGCGGTGCCCGCCAGCACCTGGTGGTGCTCGATGCCGAGGGTGCGCAGCCAGCGCTGCTGCCCCATGGTGATGGCGACGAAATAGCCCAGTTCGACGATCTCGGGCTCGGTGAAATGGTCATGGAGGCGCTGCCACAGCGCATCGTCGGTTTCGAGATCCCAGGTGATCGCCTCGGTATAGGCGAGCGCCGCCTTCTGCCGCGAATCGTACTGCGTCGATGTCTCGAAATCGAGGAGATCCCTGTAATCGGCTTCGACCAGGCCCTGACGCGCCGACTTCACCGAGCGCTGATTGCCGCAATACTCGCACTTCACCGAGCGCGAGACATAGACGCGGCATAGCTCTTTGATGCTGTGGTCGAGCACGCCGTTGCGGAACACCCCATCCCAGGTGTCGGCGAAGGACCAGAACGCCGCCGGCACATGCGCGCGGATCGCCTGGCTCTCCGGCCGCGGCGTGCCTTCGCGCCGGCAGCGCTCCAATTCGGCGCGCATGCGCGGGTCGGTCATCGTCGCGGGATCGACATAGCTGATGCGCTGCTTAACCATTGGCGCTCCTCCGCGGCCGCCAGCGCGGCCTTGTCGCATTGCCGACATATTGAGACAGCCCCGGCAGCCCGGCAACCCCAATCAAGGCGAACGGCGCCAGGGCCTTAGGGTTGCGGGCGCGACTGTTGCGCCACCGCCGGCGGAGCGGCAGCGCCGGTTCGCGTCGAAGCCAGATACGCGATGATGTCGTGGCGCGCCGCCAGGTCGGAAATCGCCATGGGCATGAGCGAGCCCGGCAGGTCGTGCTGCGGCCCGGCAAGCCAGCGATCGAGCGTCTCCTTCGACCAGACGATCCCCGAGCGCGCCAGCGCCGGGGAATAAGAGGGATATGTGGCGACGCTGCCGGCGCGGCGGCCGATGACGCCACCGAGCGGCGGCCCGATCAGATTGCGATCGAGTGCGTGGCATCCGGCGCAGTTGGTGGCGAAGAGCTTGCCGCCATCCTCGGCACTGGGCGCGGCATCGGCGAAGCGCGCGAGATCTTGCGCCCCCTCCGGCCGCGCCGAAGGGAAGAAGGTATAGGAGAGGGTGATGGTATCGACGTCGCTGGTCTCGGGATCCGTGCCGAGCGCGGGATCGACGAAGAAATCGACGGGCATCTCGACGCGCTGATGCGCGCCCAGGCGCTCTTCGGTGAAGCAGAAGCACTGAATCTTCTTGAAATAGACCCCGGCCTTGTTGGGCGTCACGTTGAAGGTGGCGTGGCCCGTGAGATCCCGGTCCGAGCGGTTCTCGGCCGAAAAGAAGACGAGCGTGTCCTGCCCGAGATGCACCGTGACCTCGCGCTGCTCGGGTCCGAAGCGCCAGGGCAGATTGGGCGCCACATCGGCGCTGAAGCGCACGGTGACGGGGCGGGCGGAAAGAGCGGCGGTATCGGCGGCGGCGCGCTGCGTCGTTCCGCCATAGCCGGTCGCCGCGCAGAACAGGCGGTAGAGCGTCTCGGAATAGGCCACCAGCCCGGTCATCGTCCCGAGCATCACCGCCACGAGCGCGAGAACCCCGAAATTGTTGCGCCGGCGCCGGTTCATGGCGGGGCGATCGAGCGCCGCGCCAAGAGGCGTCGGCCTTCGGTAAACTGCCAGGTCAGCAACGCCGGCACGCCCAGCACCAGATCACGTGCCCGCTTCAAGAGCGAGAGCGCGAGCGCCATCTCGGGCGGCAATCCGAAGGCCGCGCCGAGCACGATATAGGCGCCCTCCTGGATGCCGAGCGCGTTCGGCACCAGGAAGGCGGCGCTGCGCGCGGCATAGAGCAGGCTCTCGATCGCCAGCACCGGTCCGATCGCCAGTCCCGCGCCCATCAGGTGGAGCGCGATCCAGGCCTCGAGCGCGCTCGCCAGCCAAGTCGCGGTATGCAGCGTGAAGCAGCCGAGAACGCCGGCGCCGTCGCGATAGATCGCGCGGATCTCGCGCTGCACCGCCTCGGCGCCGACGGCGACCGCGACGATCCAGCCCTGGGCAAGCCGTTCCGCCAAACGGTCGAGGAGATGCACCTTGCGCTGCTGCACCACGATGAACAGCGCCGCGGCGACCGCCGCCGCGCCGAGCCCGATCAGAAGCGGCGTCGTCATCGTCGAGGCCGGCCGCAAATGCACGAGCAGAGCGACGCCCAAGGCGGTGAAGAAAATCTGGCCCCCGAGCTCGAGCGTCACATCGACCACCATCGAGGCCGCGGCGATTGCGGTGCCGACGCCGCGCAAGGTCACCGCGCGCACGCCCAGCACATAGCCGCCGACCTGCGACAGCGGCAGCAGCTCGGAGCCGGCGTCGCGCAGCAGGCGGCCCCAAATGAAGGTCCAGGCCGTGCCGCGTCCGCTGCGATGGCGCGCCAGGAGCCACCAGGCGAGCCCCATCACTCCCACCAGCAGCAGATGAATGCCCGAAATCGCGATGACGCAGGTCCAACCGGCGGCGGCGATGGCATGGCCGACCTCGGCGATGCCGAAATGTGCGACGAGCAAGGTCATCAGCGCCAGGCCGGCGAGCATCGCGCCGACCGCCGCCCAACGCATCAAGCGCCCTTTCATGGCGTCGCCTGCGCTTCCGAGGCCCGCCCGAAGCTCCACAGCCGCAACCCCGACAGCGCCAGTCCCGCCACCGCCGGCAGCAAGCGCGGCCGCAGCAATTGGGATTCGATCTCCGCCATGCGCCGAACGTTCTCGGCATGGCAGTCGGCAAGGAAGCGGCGGAAGGTGAAGCCGTCGAGGAACATGCTCGCCTGCGTCGCCGAGAAATCGCGGCCCTCATTCGCGCCTTGGCCGCGGCGCACGGTGCCCACGAGGCGGCGAAAGGCGCGGCCATAGAAGCGCAGCGAAGTGAGGCCCCTGAGCCAGGCGGCGCCGCGGCCCTTCTGCACCTCGCGCCAAGCCATCCAGTTGACGAAGAAGACGATGTGACGGAGCTCCTCATGCATCAGCGTGTCGAAGATCTCGAACATCGAATCCGGCAGGAAGCCCGATTGCCGCGCGATCTTGAAGACGCCGAAGCCCAGGAAGGAATCGACGCATTCGCCGTAACCGAAATCGATGAAGGCGGTCTCGACATCGCTGCCGAGATCCTCCATCGGCTGGTCCTGCGCATCGATGCCGTAGCGCTCGATCATCACGCGCAGCAGCTCGGCGTGGCGCGATTCTTCCTGGCCCTGCAAGGCGACGGCATGGCGGATGACCGGGTCGTCGATGACGGCGGTGAAGGCAGCGACGATGGCGCCGGCGCGCCGCTCGGTGTGCAGCACCTCCTGCCAGAACGGCACGGCGCGCAGCCGCTCCAGCGCCGCCGCGTCGAGCTCGGGCCAAGGCAGGGTTTCCGGGTCATAGGAAATGTGACTGTCGACGAATTGCCGGCAGAACAGGTCGCGGTGCGCTTGCGAGCCGATCCTCATCGGGCGGCGCGCCTGGCGCGAAGTGCGGCGAGCTTGAGCGCCCAACGCGCCAGGCGCGGCACGGTCTGGGGCCGCAACAGGCGCTCGTCATAGCCGGCGAGCCGGCGCTCGTTCTCGGCGAGGCAGAGGGCGATGAGGCCCTTCAGATCGAGATCGATTCCAAGCGATTCATGGCCGGTCATGGTGAAATTGTCGCCGCCGCCGACGGCGCGCGCGGTCTGGAGCCGCTCCCAGACGAGAAACGCCCAGACCGCCATGACCCGCGCGGCGAAAGCCGGCCGGCGCCACCACGACAGGTTGCGGCGATGCCAGGCGACCCAATTGACGAAGAACAGGATGTGGCGGCACTCCTCCTGCATCACCGGCTCGAAGGTCGCGACCAATTCGGGCGGGAAATAGCCCGAGCGCCGCGCCGTCTCGAACAGGCCGAAGGCAAAGAAGCTGTCGATGCATTCGCTGAAGCCGGTCACCATGAAAGCCCATTCGGCATCGCGCGGCGCGGGATAGGGCGGCTCGGGCTGCAGCGCGATGCCGTAGGCGGCGACCATGTTGGCGAGCACGTCCTTGTGGCGCCGCTCTTCGAAGCCATTGAGCTCGACCGCCCGGCGCAGCAGGGGATCGGCGATCTTGGCGGCATAGGCGGCGACCCGGCTGCCCGCCTTGCCCTCGGTCTGCACCGCGATGTCCCAGATCGGCAAGCTCACGAGCCGGTCGCGCTCGGCCGGCGCGAGCTTGGGCCAATCGATGATTGCGGGCTTGTAAGGATTGTGGGTGTCGAGCAGCATGTGGCAGTAGAGGTCGCGGTGCCGTGCGCTGCCCGGCCGCACGGGATCGCCGCCGTCGCCGCGCCAGAAGCGGGAGGCGCGTTCCGTGCCTCCGCCGGCATCCTCCATCGCCGCAATGCTCATCTCTGCCTATCGCCTTCCGGCACGACCAGCATGCTCCTCTTTCACGCAAACGGCGGGTCGCCCCGGCGCCGAAACCGAGACCCTGGCCTCGATCGCCCGCCGCGCCATGCCCCGCCGCGCCGCAGATTACTGCCCGCCCGCGCGGCGCCGCAAGGCGGCATAGGAACGCAGGCCGGCGCGATCCGGCGTGTTATCGTGGCAAACACCAAGCGGTGAGGCGCGGATTGGACGATCAGCGGGAAATTCTGGCGTTTCTCGCGGCGGGCGCGAGTTACGGCCTGCCCGGCGCGACCGTCGAGCGCATCGACACGCATGCCTCGTCGGTGTTCCTGGTCGGCGAGCGCGCCTATAAGCTGAAGCGCGCGGTGCATTACTCCTATCTCGATTACTCGACGGTGGAGCGGCGCGAGCGCGCCTGCCGGGCCGAACTCGCGCTCAACCGCCGCACCGCGCCGGCGCTCTATCTGGCGGTGCGCGCCATCCGCCGCCGCGCCGGCGGCAGCTTGGGCTTCGACGGCGACGGCGCGACGCTCGACTGGGTGGTGGAGATGCGTCGGTTCGATGCGGCGAATCTCTTCGACCGCATGGGCGAGGAGAACCGGCTCTCGCCGCTCTTGATGCGCGATCTCGCCGATGCGATCTCCGCCTTTCACGCCGCCGCCGAGCCGTCGCAAAGCGATGGCGGCAGCACAGCGATCGCCGCGGTCATCGCGGACAATCTCGAGAACCTGCGCGCCGCCGGCGCGGCGCTCGACCAGGAGGCGGTCACAGCGCTTGCCGAGGCTTGGCGCGCCGAGCTTGCGGCGGTGGCGGCGCTCCTCGACCGGCGCCGCGCCGCGGGCCAGGTCAGGCGCTGCCACGGCGATCTCCATCTCCGCAACATCTGCCTGTTCGAAGGCAAGCCCACGCTGTTCGACGCGATCGAGTTCAGCGCCGCCATCGCCATCATCGACGTGCTCTACGATCTCGCCTTTCTGCTCATGGATCTCATGCACCGCGGCATGGCGCGGCTGGCGAATCTCGTCTTCAACCGCTATCTCGATCGCAGTGGCGAGGATATGGCGGCGCTCGCGGCGATGCCGCTCTTCCTGTCGCTGCGTAGCGCCATTCGCGCCCATGTGCTCGTAACCGCGGCCGCGAGCCAGCCGGGCGAGCAGGCGGCGGCGCTGGTGGCATTGGCGCAAACCTATCTCCGCTTGGCGCGCGATTTGCTGCGGCGGCAGAAGCCGCGTCTCGTCGCCGTCGGCGGCATGAGCGGCACTGGCAAGAGCACTTTGGCCCAAGGGCTCGCCGCCGATTTCCTGCCGGCGCCGGGCGCGCGCGTGCTGCGCAGCGACGTGCTGCGCAAGCTGCTCGAGGGCGTGCCGCCGGAGACGCGGCTGCCCCAGGCGGCTTACCGTCCGGCAGTGACACGGCAGGTCTATGGCCGGATCTATGCCGACGCCGCTGCGGCGTTGGCGGCGGGCTATTCCGTCATCGCCGATGCCGCCTTCCTCGCCGCCAAAGAGCGCGCGGCGGTTGCCGCTTCGGCAAGCGCGGCCGCGGCATCCTTTACCGGCGTGTGGCTCGAGGCTTCGCCGTCCGTGCTGGCCGCTCGGCTCGACGCCCGCATCGGCGACGCTTCCGACGCCAACCGCGCCGTTATGGAGCAGCAGCGCCGGCTCGATCCCGGCGCCGTGCTCTGGCCGCGCATCGCGGCAAGCGCCGACGCCGACGCCGTGCTGGCGGCAGCGCGCGCCCTGGTCAGCTCGAGAAAGGCGGAATAGCCGGGATTACGACTTGCCGGACTTCGCCAGGCAATCCTTCATGTCCTGGGACTGCCAAGCGTAATCGTAGCAGCTCCATTTGTGCTTGCCGCCGTGCATCGCAACCCGGTGCACCGGATGGTGCGCCATTTTGTGCGCCGCGGGCGCCTTCGCCTTCATCGGCGTGCTGGAGCCCGAACTCATCGGCGTCGCGCCGCCCTGCTGTTGTGCGGCGGCGATTGTCGGCGCCGTCAGCAGCGCGGCGCAAGCCGCGGCGATAATCATCATTGAGGCACGCTTCGTCACCATCACTTCCTCCACGAGGGAATCCACTCGCATTAGTTCTGCAGCAATTCGCGTCAGACGTGAACCAAAAAAATACGCGTAAACCACGTTGATATGGGCGGCGGGGCGCCCTGCACTGCCGGCCCGCTCGCGCCGGAGCGCCGGCGCGGCCGCCCGATCAGCGCTCGATGAAGCTCGCCAGACGCCGGCCATGGCCGCGCCGGCCGAGCTTCTTCAGCGCCTTGGCCTCGATCTGGCGGATGCGCTCGCGCGTCACCTGGTACTTGCGGCCGACCTCCTCGAGCGTGTGCTCGCTTGCCGTGCCGACGCCGAAGCGCAGGCGCAGGACATCGGCCTCGCGCGGCGAAAGCTGGGCCAATGCCTCTTCGGTTGCGCGCCGCAACTCGCTCTCGGCAGCGGCGTCGAGCGGCAGAACCGCGCCGTCATCGGCGACCATGTCGCCGATCGTGGTCTCGCCGTCCTCGCCCAAAGGCGCGTCCATGCTGATGGGATCGCGCACCAGTTCGATCACCGCGCGCACCTTCGCCACCGGCATGCCCAGGCGCTCGGCCAGTTCGGCCTCGGAAGGCGAGCGGCGGAACTCGCTGGCGAGCTGACGCTCGGCCCGCATCACCCGCCGCGCCTCGTCCGTCATGTGCGAGGGGATGCGAATGAGCCGGCCCTGGTCGACGAGCGCGCGCGAACAGGCCTGGCGAATCCACCAGGTGGCATAGGTCGAGAACTTGTAGCCGCGCCGCCAGTCGAACTTCTCGACCGCGCGCATCAGGCCGATATTGCCTTCCTGGATGAGGTCGGTGAGCGGCAGGCCGCGATTGACGTGGCGGCGCGCGATCCAGGTGACCAAGCGCAGATTGGCGCGCACCATTTCGTCCTTGGCGCGCTCGGCCTCACGGCTGCCGCGCTGCAGCTCGGCCATCATGGCGCGGAAGGGCGCGCGCTTTTGCCGCGTCTCCAGCAGGATCCGCTCGATCTCGGCGACGAGCACGGCGATGCTGCCGCCATGGCGCTGGCGCAGCTTGGTCCAGCCTGCCGCGCGGCGGCGGGCGAGCGCGGCGAACCAGTCCTGGGCGCCGCCGGCCTCCATGTAGCTGGTGATGAAATCGTTGCGCGCGACGCCCGCGGCCTCGACCAGGCGCGCAAGCCGCCCCTCGGTCTCGCAAATGCCGCGGTTCAGCTCCTTGAGGCGGGCCGCGATCCGATCGATCGCCGCGGGATCGAGCACGATTCGCGACAGCGCCTGCTCGAGCCGCGCCGGCGCGCGCAGGGCGCGCGCGAAAGCCGCCTGAACCGCCGGCAGCAATTCGTCCTCGAGTCGGGCGAGCGAGGAGCCGGACCCGCTATCGCTATCGACCTCGTCGATCGCCGCATCGGCCACGGCGGCCGAGGCGGCGCCCAAGAGGCGCTGCCGGGTCGCGGCGAGATCGACGACGTCGCGCAGCAGCACCGTCCCGGCGGATAGCCGGCTGCGCCAATCCTTGATCGCCGCGACCAGCAGAGAGCTGCGGCAGAGCGCCGACAGCATGGCGGCGCGGCCGGCCTCGATGCGCTGCGCCAGCGCCACCTCTTGCTCCCGCGTCAGGAGCTCGGCGGTGGCAATCTCGCGCAGGTAGTGGCGCAACGCGTCGCCGGCGCCGCCGACATCCTCGGGGAGGTTGCCGCGCGCCAGCAAGCCGCCGACCACGACCGCAGCCTCGCCGCCGCGTGCCTCGCTCGCCCCGGCCTCGTCGCCGGGCATGGTATCCTGGGCCGGCTGCCTCTCAACGGCGTAGGCGCCGGCGAAACTGGCTCGCATGTGTTTGAACTCTCTGGTTCTTTCGTGACAGCGCGCCCGGCGTCCCGATACCGGCCAGGCGCGCTTTCGAGGCTCAATATAGGCGTCTTGGGGCCGCCTGTTAAGTCCGCGTTTTTTTTGGCAGTTTTTTTGCGCTAATTGGGGCAATGGCCCCGGCGGCGGAGGGGCGGGGCGAGTCGGCCCCGGTTGCGGCGGCGGCGCGGCGGATGCTAGCTTCGGCGACCCCGGCCGGACCGAGCCCGCCGCCATGCAGCGCAGCACCGAGCGCTTTCTCACGACCCATACCGGCAGCCTGCCGCGCCCGGACGACCTCACGCGCATGATGTTCGCGAAAGAGGAGGGCGTGCCGGTCGAGCCCGCGGCGCTCGCCGCCCGCGTTCGCACCGCGGTGGCCGAGATCGTCAGGAAGCAGGCGGCGGCCGGCATCGACGTCGTCAATGACGGCGAGATGAGCAAGCCGAGCTACGCGACCTACATCAAGGACCGCCTCGACGGCTTCGGCGGCACGAGCCAGCCGCTGCAATATCAGGATCTCGTCGACTTCCCCGAACTGGCGCGCCGGGTCTTCGGCGATCCCGGCCGGGCGCGGCGCAAGACGCCGGCCTGCAACGGGCCCGTCGCGCCGCGCGACCGCGCCGCCGCGGCGACCGACGCCGCGAATTTGGCCGCTGCGCTCGCCGCGGTCACGGTTGCGGAGGGCTTCCTAACGGCGGCTTCGCCCGGCCTCGTCTCCCTGTTCTTCCGCAACGACCATTATCCGAGCCACGAGGCCTATCTCGCGGCCATTGCCGAGGCGATGCGGCCGGAATACGAGACCGTGACGCGGGCCGGCTTCGTCTTGCAGCTCGACTGCCCCGATCTCGCCATGGGCCGGCACATCCAGTTCGCCAAGCTCGGGCTCGATGAGTTCCGCCGGATGGCGCGGCTCCATATCGAGGCCCTGAACCGCGCGGTCGCCGACATTCCGCCCGAGCGGATGCGCCTCCATCTCTGTTGGGGCAATTACGAGGGGCCGCATCATTGCGACGTGCCCTTGGCCGACATCATCGATATCGTTTTCGCGGCGCGCCCCGCGGGCCTGTCCTTCGAGGCCGCTAACCCGCGCCACGCCCATGAATGGACGCTGTTCGAGCGCGTCAAGCCGCCCGACGGCAAGATCCTCATCCCCGGCGTGCTCGAGTCCAAATCGAACTTCATCGAGCATCCCGAGCTCGTCGCCCAGCGCATCGCCCGCTATGCCAATCTCGTCGGCCGCGAGAACGTGATCGCCGGCAGCGACTGCGGCTACGGCACCTGGGTCGGCCAGGCCGCGGTCGATCCCGGCGTGGTCTGGGCGAAGCTCGCGGCGATGGCCGAGGGTGCTCGGATCGCCTCGCGCGCGTTCTGGCGCTAGCGCCGCAGTACCGCCGCGCCCGCATTCACCCGAGCATCCGGCGTGACGGATTTGTTGCGCCACGTGCGCCGCGTCTTTTGCTTTGGCGCACGCCGCGGCTTTGCGCTACACACGGGCCGCCGCCGGCAAGAGAGCGGATACCGGGTCATGCAGCAACGCTGGGGAGTGCCGTTCGTCGCCTGGCCGACGCGCCTCAAGCCCAACTACTGGGACGGCGTGGCGCTGCCGCTCGTCCTCGGCTCGGTCATGCTGATCGCCTGGGCGAGCCAGCAGATGAACGTGCCCTATCATCCCGGCGAAACGCTGCCGATGTCGCTCGATCCGCGGATGCTGCCGGAGTACGGGCTCCGGACGGTGATGCGCATGGTGCTGGCGCTCGCAGCCTCGCTGGTCTTCAGCCTCGTCTATGCCGCCGCCGCCGCGAAGAGCCGGCGCGCCGAGAAGATCCTCATTCCCATCCTCGACATTCTTCAGTCGGTGCCCATCCTAGGGTTCCTGTCGATCACCGTCACCGGCTTCGTCGCGCTCTTTCCCGGCCGGCTCCTGGGCTACGAATGCGCCGCGATCTTCGCGATATTCACCTCGCAAGCCTGGAACATGACGTTCAGCCTGTACCAGTCCTTCATCTCGGTGCCGCATGATTTGCGCGAGGCGGCGCGCATGTATCACCTCTCGGCCTGGCAGAGCTTCTGGCAGCTCGAAGTGCCCTTCGCGCTGCCGCAGCTCGTCTGGAACATGATGATGTCGGTGTCGGGCGGTTGGTTCTTCGTCGTTGCGTCAGAGGCGATCAGCGTCGCCGGCAACAACGTGCTGCTGCCGGGGATCGGCTCCTATATCTCGCTCGCCATCGACCAGAGCAATCTCGCCGCCGTGTTCTACGCGATCATCGCCATGCTCGTGCTCATCGTGATCTACGATCAGCTTCTGTTCCGCCCGCTTATCGCTTGGGCCCAGCGCTTCAAATTCGAGGAGATCGGCCAGGACGAGATCGAGCCGCCATGGTTCCTGGTGATGCTGCAGCGCGCGCGGCTCTTCGACCTGCTGTCGCGCCTGGCCGACGCCGCCATCGGCCTCCTCAGCCGCGCGAGCCAGGCGATGGAGCGCCGCGTGCCGCTGCCGCAGCGTGCGCGGGGGCGGCAACATCCGATCTTCGATCGGCTGTGGAACGCGGCTCTGCTGCTGGGCGCGCTGGCGGCGCTGGTCGAAATGGCGCTTTACATCCACGCCGAGGTCGGCTGGAGCGAAGTCGGCCACGTCGTCACTTTGGGCATGATCACGCTGTTGCGCGTCGCCGTGCTGATCGTGCTCGCCTCGCTGATCTGGGTCCCGATCGGCGTGTGGATCGGTCTGCGCCCGCGGCTCGCGCGCCACATCCAGCCGTTCATCCAGTTCCTCGCCGCCTTTCCCGCCAATCTGTTCTTTCCGCTCGCGGTCAGCGCCATCGTCGCGCTCCGCCTCAACCCGGAGATCTGGCTCAGCCCGCTGATGATCTTAGGGACGCAGTGGTACATCCTCTTCAACGTCATCGCCGGGACCTTGGCGCTGCCGACCGATTACCAGCTCGTCGCCGGCAATCTCGGCGTCAAGCGTTGGCTGTGGTGGCGCCGGCTGGTGCTGCCCGGCATCTTTCCGGCTTTCGTCACCGGCGCGGTCACCGCCTCGGGCGGGTCGTGGAACGCAAGCATCGTCGCCGAGATCGTCAAATGGGGCGACACGACGCTGCATGCGACGGGGATCGGCGCCTATATCGCGGAGGAGACCCAGAAGGGCGATTTCCCGCGCATCGCGCTCGGCATCACCGTGCTGTGCATTTTCGTGCTGCTGTTCAACCGGCTCTTGTGGCGACGGCTCTATGCCCTCGCCGAAGAGCGGCTGAGGCTCGACTGATGAACGATGCACCGCCCACCGTCGCCGCCCAGCGGCTCATCGCCGCGGCGCAGATCTGCAAGACCTATCAGTCGCATGAGCATGCCGGACGGCTGGTCCTCGACCACATCGACTTCGCGCTCGGCGAAGGCGAGATCGTCGCCATCCTCGGCAAGTCGGGCTCCGGCAAATCGACCTTCCTGCGCATTCTCGCCGGGCTGACGCCGCCCTCGCAAGGCAGCGTCACCTATCGCGGCCACGAGCTGCACGAGCCGGCGCACGGCATCGCCATGGTGTTCCAGACCTTCGCGCTCTTTCCCTGGCTCACCGTCCTCGGCAATGTCGAATTGGGCCTCGAGGCGCAGGGCATCGCGCGCGCCGAGCGCCGCAGCCGCGCCATCGCCGCCATCGACCTCATCGGCCTCGACGGCTTCGAATCGGCATATCCCAAGGAGCTTTCCGGCGGCATGCGCCAACGCGTCGGATTCGCCCGCGCTTTGGTCGTCAATCCGGACGTGCTGCTTTTGGACGAGCCGTTCTCGGCCTTGGACGTGCTCACCGCCGAGACGCTCCGCGGCGACATCATGGATCTCTGGATGGCGCATCGCGTGCCGACCAAGGGCATCATCCTGGTCTCGCACAATATCGAAGAGGCGGTCGAGCTGGCCGACCGCATCATCATCTTCAGCAGCGATCCCGCGCAGATCCGCGCCGAGATTCCGGTGGCGATGGCGCATCCGCGCGATGTCTCGGCGCCGGCCTTCCGCCGCATCGTCGACGAGGTCTACACCCTCCTCACTACCGTTTCCGGCCGCGAGGCAGCAAAGCGCGGCGGGCGCATCGACCTCGCTTATCGCCTGCCCGACGCCTCGATCCAGCAGCTCGTCGGATTGCTCGACGTGGTCTCGGCGCCGCCCTTCAACGGGCACGCCGACCTGCCGCAACTGGCCGAGAGCGAGCATCTCTCGACCGACGATCTGATGGTCCTGATCGAGGCGCTGCAGCTCTTGGGCTTCGCTCAAGTGGGCGGCGGCGACATCGAGATGATGCCGGACGGGCGCGCCTTTGCCGGCGCCGATCTGCAGCACCGCAAGCAGATCTTCGCTGACCATCTCATGCGCAACGTCGCGCTGGTCGCGCATATCCGGCGCGTGCTCGACGAGCGGCCCGGCCACAGCGCGCCCGAGACGCGCTTTCTCACCGAGCTCGAGGACCATTTGAGCGATGAGGAGGCGCGGCGCGTGCTCCAGACAGTCATCAACTGGGGCCGCTACGCCGAGCTTTTCGCCTACGATTACGACAGCGGCATTTTGAGCCTCGAGAATCCCTGAGCGGCGCGCCGGGCATGATCGCACCGGACTCGCGCGCCTTTATCGTCCTGCTCGGCGCGCTCGCCATGCTGACCTCTCTGGCGGTGGATATGAGCCTGCCAACGCTGCCGAGCCTGGCCACCGATTTCGTCGCCAGTCCCGAGACCGTCCAGCTCACCCTCAGCCTGTTCTTCATCGGCTACGCCGCGGGACAGCTCCTCTACGGACCGGTGTCCGACCGCTTCGGCCGGCGGCGCGTGATGCTGGGCGGGCTCGGACTCTTCACGCTCGCCGGCTTCCTGTGTGCGGCGAGCTGGCGCATCGATGCGCTCATCGCGTTCCGTCTGGTACACGGGCTGAGCGCCGCCTCCGGGCCGGTGCTGGCGCGCGCCGTGGTCCGCGATCACTTCGGCGGCGTCCGCGCGGCACAGGGACTTTCCGCCGTTTTGGCGGTCATGTCGGTGGCGCCGCTCGTCGGCCCCTATATCGGCGGGCTCCTGGTCACCTTCTTGGGCTGGCGCGCCGTGTTCTTGACGCTCGGGCTTCTCGGCCTCGCACTGCTGGCGGTGACCTGGGCTGGGCTCGCGGAAACGCTCAAGCATCCCGATGCGCAGGCGCTGCATCCTTGGCGCCTCATCGCCAATTACCGCAGCTTTTTCACCAGCCCGGTTTCGCTCGGCTACACCATCGTCAACGCCATCGGCTTCTTCGGCCTCTTCGCCTTCATCTCGGGCTCGCCCTTCGTGCTCATCGAAGTCTATGGCGTGCGCAGCGACCGCTTCGGCATCTATTACGGGCTCACCGCCCTGGGCTTGATGCTCGGCTCGGTCGCCAACAGCCGGCTGGTGCGGCGCATGAGCATCGACGGAATGATCACCCTGGGCTTTGTCATCTTGCTGGCGGCGGGCGCGGCATTGGTCGCCGCCGCCTGGACGCGCTGGGGCGGACCCTGGGGAATCACGCTGCCGCTGATCGTCTTCAGCTTCGGCTTGGCGCTGCTCATGCCCAACGCGACCGCGGCGGCGATTGAGCCGCTGCCGCACATGGCGGGCACCGCGGTCTCGATCCTCGGCGCGACGCAGATGGCGACGGCCAGCATCGCCGGCTATGTCGTCAATCGGCTTTACGATCGCACACCGATGCCGATGGCCTGGTGCATCCTGCTGCCGGCGGTCGCGGCCTTCGCGCTCTATCTGCTCTTCGTCAGGCGCAGGGCCTAGGGCTTGCTCCAGCTCGCATCGGGATCGAACAGCGTCATCCTGGCGGCGAGCGCGGCCGTGTCGGGGCCGAGATTCTTCTGATAGACCACGCCGTCCTGGTTGACGATGAAGGTCATGATCCCGGAATCCCCCCATTTGGCCGGGAAGGCCACGAGGGCGAAGCCGCCGATCATATGGCCTTTGACGATATACTCGGAGGCGCCGCCGGGCGCGCTCGGTCCCTGGCCGGTCAGAATCCGGTAATAGTAGCCTTGATAGGGCGCAGGCTTGTTCGCGCCCTGCCGACCCTCATAGCCTTGCGCGCGCGCGTCGGCGACAAGTTCGCCCATCGGGCTTTGTTCCTCGCCCGAGGCGGCCGGCCAATAGAGCCCGTCATGCAGGCCGGGGCCGCTCATGAAGTGCTGCGCATATTCGAGGATGCCGTCGCCGTTGCGGTCCTGGCTCGCGTATTCGCGCTGGGCATCGACATAGGCGCGGCACACTTCGATCGCGGCCAATTCGTTGCGGCCGATGCGGCGATCAAGGATCTGCTCGCGTCCGGCTTTGGTGTCGAAACGCCAAATCTTGCCGCGGCGCTCCAATGGGATCGGGAATGGCCAAGCATCCGGGCCGAGGACGAGGGTCGCTCGCGCGCCCTGCTGGTCGATGCGGTTCATCGCGGCATAGGCGGCGAGGAAATGGGTGCGGCCGTTGCGGTCGGCGACGGCATCGCCGGAGAAAATGAGATCCTTGCCGGCGGGACCGAAGATTTTGAGCAGCGCGTCACGGTTGTTGGTGCGCACCGCGGCGACCAGCGCCGTAACCGCCTGCTCCGGCGAAGCGAAGCTCTGCTGCTTCGCCGCCGCGGCAAGGCCGTCGGTGACGGGACAGAGCCACAGCGCCGCGGCGATGGCGAAGGCGAGATGAAGCGCGCGGTTCATCGCTGGCGTACTCCTCCGCTGGCCGGCGGTGCGCGGGCCGCG
>DATNIY010000060.1:0-15434 GCA_035604195.1 Allostellaceae bacterium | reverse complement strand
CGGCCAGCACGCGGTCCGAGCCCGACTGCACCGGCAAATGGAGGAACGGCATCAATTGCGGCACGTCGCGATGCGCCGCGATGAGCGCATCGTCGAGATCGAGGGGATGCGAGGTGGTGTAGCGGATTCGCTTCAGCCCATCGATCTCGGCGAGCGCGCGGATGAGCAAGGCGAGCCCGGAGCCTTCGCCGTGATAGGCGTTGACGTTCTGGCCGAGGAGCGTGATCTCGCGCGCGCCGCGCAAGACCAGGCGCCGCGCCTCGGCAAGGATGTCCTGGGCAGGCCGCGAGAACTCGCTGCCGCGCGTATAAGGGACGACGCAGAACGTGCAGAACTTGTCGCAGCCCTCCTGGATCGTGAGAAAGGCGGAGACGCCGGGCGCGCCCGCGGCTTCCGGGAGGAAATCGAACTTGGCCTCGGCGGGGAAGTCGGTGTCGAGCACCGCCTGCTGCGACCGCGTGGCCCGCGCCACCAGCTCGGGCAGGCGGTGATAGGTCTGCGGCCCCAAAACGATGTCGACATGGGGGGCGCGGGCGAGGATCTCTGCGCCCTCCGCCTGCGCGACGCAGCCGGCGACGGCAAGGATCATGCGCCCGCCCGCCCGCGCCTTGCGCCGCTTTAGGGGCGCGAGCCGCCCCAGCTCCGAGAACACCTTCTCCGCCGCCTTCTCGCGGATGTGGCAGGTATTGAGGATCACCATATCGGCGTCCTCCGCCGTCTCCGCCGCGACGTAGCCGAGCGGCGCCAAAAGGTCGGCCATCCGGCCCGAATCATAGACGTTCATCTGGCAGCCATAGGTCTTGATGTGGAGCTTCTTCGGCAACGGCGTGCTCCGCCTCATCCCACGCGCGCCACGTTCGGCACCGCCGCACCAATCGGCGCGTCCGGCGCCTCATCCTCGACCGGCGGTCGTCCCGCGAGCGCCGCCGACAGGCCGCCCGACACGACGCGACAGCAGTATTCGGCCATTGCCTTGCGCGAGCCGAATGCAGCAAAAGTCACCGGGGGGTGAAAGGTCACGGCGACCTCGACGGTCCCGAGGCCGAGCATGGTCCAGAGATGCGAGCCCATGGTCATGTCGCCGTACCAGGCGAGAAAGGGCCGGTAGAAGCGGCCCAAGGGCATGCCGTCGAGCCGGACATAGGCGATCGACACCGGCTGAACCACCAGCGGCTCGCCCTTGGGCGCGTATTCGGCGACGCTGAAGAGCGCGCTCTTGAACGGCAGCACATGCATGCCGTCGCCGCTCGTCGCCTCGGGGAAGAGGATGAGGTTGTCGCCGTGCTCGAGGCGCTCCTTGATTGCGTCCCGCTGCTCTGCGGTGCTGCGCACCCGGCGGTCGACGAAGACCGTGCGCTGCAGCTTGGCGAGCCAGCCAAAGAACGGCCACTGCCCGACTTCGGCCTTGGAGATGAAGGACCCTTCGATCGCCGCGCCGAGGATCTCGATGTCGAGATAAGAGGTATGGTTGGCGACGAACAGCGTCGGATGGACGTGCGAGGGCATGCCGCGCCGCTCGAGCCGCAAGCCGAGGACGCGGCAGACGAGACCGTGATAGAAGGCGGGCAAGCGGCGCGCGAGCGGGCTGCCGAGGCCGATGAGCGCCGCCTGCACCGGCATCAGCGGCAAGGTCAGCCCGAAATAAGCGATCACCCGGCCGAGCCGAAGCAGCAATGCAGCCATCAGCCGGCAACGCCCTCGCGCGCCTGCCGCTCGTAATGCCGATAGTATTTGTCGGTGACGAGATCGGTCTTGACCACGATGCAAACATCGGTGGTGTTGAATTGCAGATCGATGACCGCGCCGTCGCCGACGAAGCCGCCCAAGCGCAGATAGCCCTTGATGAGCGGCGGCAGTCCGCTGAGCGCGCGCGCCGGATCGATCGCTTCGGGCGCCAGGCGCCGCATTTCGATGAAGCGCGGCGCCAGCGCCCGGGCGCGCAGCTCCGGCGGCGCCAAATGCCACTCGTAGAGATAGGAGAGCGGCAGCGCGAGCGCATCGACATCGGTGCCGGGCAGGCTCGCGCAGCCGAACATGAGCGCGATGTCGTGATGGAACACATAGGCCGCGATGCCGCGCCACAGCAGCTGCATGGTCGGCCGGTTCCGCGCCGAGGCATCGACGCAGGAGCGGCCGAGCTCGAGGATCTCGCCGGGATAGGCCGCGATCCGCCCGATGTCGTACTCGCAGGCGGTATAGAAGCCGCCATGACGCGCGGCGGCGGCGCGACGCATCAGGCGGTAGGTCCCGATCACCGCCGCCGCACCCTTGCCGCGCGCGTGGTCGATGACCAGGAGATGGTCGCAGACCCCGTCGAACGCGTCGAAATCGCGCCTGAGCCGCGCCATGGCCGGGGACGGCATCGCCCCCATCTCCTCGTAGAAGACGCGGTAGCGCAGGGCCTGAGCCGCGTCGATCTCGGCGCCGCCCTCGGCGAGCCGCACCTGGAGCGATCCCGAACGGACATCGACGGTCGCCTCCGCAACCTTCGATCGAAGGACCTCGCTGTGCATTTCCCTCACGGCGCCTCGCGGCGATCGCTCATTTCTTTGCGGATTTGCGGTTGTGCTCGACCGGTACGGCGTAAAGTTCGAGGCGGTGGTCGACGAGCTTGTAGCCGAGCCGGGTCGCCACATCGCGTTGCAGCTTCTCGATTTCCTCGTTGCGAAACTCGATGACCCGACCGGTTTGCAGATCGATCAGATGATCGTGATGATCGGTCGGCATCTCCTCGTAACGCGCCCTGCCGTCGCCGAAATCGTGGCGGGCGAGAATGTTCGCCTCTTCGAAGAGCCGCACCGTGCGATAGACCGTGGCGATGCTGATCTTGGGATCGACCTCGGTCGCCCGGCGGTAGACCGCCTCGACATCGGGATGATCCGCCGCATCCGACAGCACGCGCGCGATGACCCGGCGCTGCTCGGTCATCTTCAGTCCCTTGTCGATGCACAGTTGTTCCAGGCGGGACGGCATCTCCGACTATGCGTTCAGGTTGGCGCCGGCGAAAGAGTATAACCCAAAGGGCGAGCCGAGCCTATAGAGCCGCTCGGCGCCGCCGACAAAGTCATGGTCCATGTTGCGCATATGGATCCGACCCTGGGGGTTTCAATGAAACACTTTGCGCACGCGTGATTGCCGCGCGTTTCACCCGCACGGCCGATCCCACTACCGGCCCGATTGCGCTGCCGATTTCCCAGGTCGCCGTTGCGGCCGCGGCTTCGTCCTGCGCTCAGGCGGCGCCGCTGCGCCGGCCGCGCGTGCCGAGACCGATCTCCTTGGCGAGCTTGCTGCGTTGCCGCGCATAATTCGGCGCCACCATCGGATAGTCCGACGGCAGCCCCCAGCGCTCGCGATACTCGTCCGGGGTCATGTTGTAGGCGGTCTTGAGGTGCCGCTTCAGCATCTTCAGCTTCTTGCCGTCTTCCAGGCAAATGATGTAATCGGGATGGACCGAGCGCTTGATGCTCACCGCGGGCTGCGGCCGCTCCGCCGGAGCGACGGTGCCCTGCCCGATGCTAACGAGCGATTGATAGACCTGGTTGATCAGTGCCGGGAGATCGCCGACCGCCACGCTATTGTTCGAGACATGGGCGGCGACAATCTCGGTCGTCAGCGCCAGCAGATCCTTCGGGTTGCTGTCATTATTCATGCTGGATTGTTCCTCCGTCAATGTACGATATATGTATTTTGGCGGTGGAAGCAACGTGCAAGTTGGCGCAGCCAATAATTTTTGCGGCGACCCGCGCGAACCTGGCGCCGCAGAGAATAGCGCGTGCGCCGACTTGGCCCGCGCGGGTTTGGACAAGTGTTTAGGCGGCCAGCGAAAGTCAATCGAGTTCCCGGCTCAAGAGCCAGGCATCGATCCTGGGCCCCGCGCCGCGCTGGTAATAGCCCGGGCGCTCGCCCACCGGACGGAAACCGCAGGCGCGATAGAGGCCGAGCGCGCCGGCATTGTCGGTCGCGACCTCGAGCGTGATCCGCTTGGCGCCGGCGGCGCGCGCCCGGGCGAAGAGGTCGTCGAGCAGCGCCCGCGCGACCCCGCGGCGGCGCTCCGGCGGATCGACGCCAAGCGTCAGGATTTCGGCCTCATCGCCATGAACGAGATCGAATAGGAAGCCGACGATCGTCCCCGCTTCGGTTGCGGCGAGGCGCCCGCTCGCGCCGCGCATCGCGAGCAGCCCGGCGAGCGCCGTGGCATCCCAGGCGTCGAGCGGAAAACACGCCGCATGGAGCCGCGCCAGCGGCGCGAGATCGCGCGACAGGATGCGGCGCAGGCGCAGGCTCATCGCGGCACCAGCGGCCGCCGCGGCCGGCTCGTTTCGGGCGCGCGCAAATAGAGCGGCCGCGGCGGCAGCGCCGCGCCGCCCTTCCAGGCGGCGATGCCGAGGCGGGCGACGTCGGCGGGATCGGGCACCGCCGTCTCCGGCACCAGCTCGGCGCGGACCCCGAGCACCTGCCCGAGCCGCTCCGCCCCGTCACCCGCCAGAAGCAGCCTTCCCGCCGGGACCCGGCCTGCCGCCTCATCCGGCGCGACCAGGGCTCCCGCGTCGAGCGCCGGGCCATGCGGCGCGAAGCTCTGCAGGTAGAGTTCCTCGCGTTTGCTGTCGAGCGCAACGACCAGGCTCCTCGCGCCGCGCCGCGCCGGCGGGACCGCGGCCGCGATAGCGGCAAAGCTGGTGATGCCGATGGCGGGCACCCCCACCGCGAGGGCGAGCCCGCGCGCCGCGGCGATCCCGATCCTGAGGCCGGTAAAGGTGCCGGGGCCGATGGTGACGGCGACGAGGTGAAGCGCCGCCGGCGCGCACCCCGACTCCGCCAAGACCGCCGCGATGAGCGGCATCAGAGCCTCCGCCTGGCCGCGCTCCATCGGCAGCGAGCGACGGGCTCTGACCTCACCGTCGACCAGCACCGCCGCGGCACAGCCCCGGCCGGCGCAATCGAGGCCCAAGGCCGTCACCACGGTCGTCTTTTCCTCTGGCGCCGGCGCCCGGTCATGTTAGGAGAAGGGCCATGCCGCTCGTCGAGATCACCCCCGCCAGCCACGACATCATCCTGGACTTCGCCTACGCCACGGCGCGCAACATCACGGGACGGCCGATCTATCGCCACGCGATCTGCTATCTCCACGCCGACGCCGCCCGGCATCTGGAACGCGCGATCGGGCTCACCCGCCCCCTGGGCCTGCGCTTGAAGATCTTCGACGCGTTGCGGCCGAGCGAGGCGCAGTGGGCATTGTGGAACGCCCGGCCCGACCCCGAATTCCTCGCCGATCCCCGCCGCGGCTCGCCGCATTCGCGCGGCGTCGCGATCGATCTCACCTTGGTCGACGGCACCGGCGCCGAACTCGACATGGGCACCGGCTTCGATGCGTTCACGCCCTTGTCGCATCACGCCGCGACGGAGATCTCTGTCGCGGCGCAACGCAATCGCTTCCTTTTGCTGGGCCTGATGGCGGCGGCGGGCTGGGATTTCTACCACAACGAGTGGTGGCATTATCAGCTCTTCGACAGCCGGAACTACCCGCTCCTGTCCGACGCGGAATTGCCGCGGCCGATGATGGGGGATTAGGCGGCGTTCAGACGGAGCGCACCTCCACCACTTCGGGGACGTAGTGGCGCAGCATGTTCTCGATGCCGGCCTTGAGGGTCGCGGTCGAACTGGGACAGCCCGAGCACGAGCCCTGCATCTGCAGATAGACGACGCCGTCCTCGAAACGGTGGAAGATGATGTCGCCGCCATCCTGCGCCACGGCGGGGCGGACGCGCGTCTCGAGCAGCTCCTTGATCTGCGACACCAGCTCGTCTTCGTCTTCCTCCGGCGCGGCCTTCCCGGCCTCGTCGAGGAGGACCGGATCGCCGGCGATGAAATGCTCCATGATGACGCCGAGCACGGCGGGCTTGAGGCGGAACCACTCGAGGCCGTCATCCTTGCTGACGCTGACGAAGTCGCTGCCGAGAAAGACCTGGGTCACGCCGTCGAGGGCGAAGAGCCGCTTGGCGAGCGGCGAGCGCTCGGCCGCCGCGGCATCGGCGAAATTGGCAGTGCCGCTCGTCATCACCGCGCGGCCGGGCAGAAACTTGAGGGTGGCGGGGTTCGGCGTCTGCTCGGTCTGGATGAACATGGGTCCTCCGGCGGCGGCAAGGGCATGCCGCTCGAGCTCTAGCTTGGCGCAGGAGGGCCGCCTGTCAACCCTTGCCTGACCGAATCATTGGCGCAAGGCGGGCTCGGCGAGGCGATGGGGAGGGTGCGGGCGGCGACGCTTGTTATGCGGCGGAGGCCGGGCGATCGAGCCAGTCGTGCAGCGCCGCGGCGCTCGCCTCGGCGGCCTGGGCGAGCTCCTCGATGAGCGGCGGCACGGCGTCGCGCCGCTCGGCCGTGCCCGCCTGCTCGAGCGACCGCGCCAGTTCGCAGACACGGATCGCGCCGACATTGCCGGCGACGCCGACGAGGGCATGTGCCTCTCCTGCCGTCGCCTTAAGGTCACCGCCGGACGAGCTCTGGCGGATCGCATCGAGGCTCTTCTGCAGCTGGCTGAAATACATCCCCAGGAAATCCCGCACGCCATCGGGCGGCAGAACGGTCCGCAGCGTATCGAGCCGGCTGTAATCGAGTTCGCCGGAAGGCGTCGGCGCAATCTGGTCGCTGCTGCGGCGCCCGGCCGGCGCGCGCGGCGTGCCGCCCGACGCTTGCGGCCGGGGCGCGACGCGCAGGTCGGAGAGCTTCTCGAGCAACAGCCGGGCCTGGATCGGCTTCGACAAATAATCGTCCATGCCGGCCTGGAGATATTGTTCCTTGGCGCCGGACATGGCGTGGGCGGTGAGCGCGATGATCGGCACCGAGCATTTGGGCGGCGGCAGCGCCCGGATGCGTTGCGTCGCCTGAACCCCGTCGAGCTCGGGCATCTGAACATCCATCAGCACCACGTCGTAATCGGCCCGCCGCAAGGCTGCGACGGCCTGATTGCCGTTCTCCGCGACCTCGACGACGTGCCCGGCCTTCTCCAGCAGCGCGATCGCATACTGCTGATTGAACTTGTTGTCCTCGGCGAGCAGGATTCGCAGCGAACGGGCCTTTGCCGTGCCGGCCTGCGCTGGCTGAGCCGCCGACCCGGCGCCGGGTTCGACGTGCTCCTTCGCGCCGGCGGCGGTGGAAGCATGGCCGTAAAGCTGCGCCAGGCAGCTGCGCAAATCCTGGTGCCGCACCGGCCGATCGAGCGCCGCGTCAAAGAGCTGGGCCGCGTCCTCCGGCAGGGCCTGGCGCCCCGCCGAGCTGATCAGCACGAGCTTCGCCTCGGCGAGTCCGGCAATCGCCCTGACGCGACGGGCCAGCCCCTCGCCCGAAAGCCCCGGCATCATCTGATCCATGAAGACGACGTCATAGGGCTGGCCCTTGTGCCAAGCCCGTTCGAGCTGCGCCAACGCGTCAAACGCATCGTCGGCCGAGGCCACCTGCATGCCCGTCACCTCGAGCTGGCGGGAAAGAACCTCGAGATTGAGCGCGACATCATCGACCAGCAGCGCGCGCACGTCCTTGAGCCGCGTCTCCAGGCTGCGGGTTTCGCCTTCGCCCCCGGCGATGGGCTGCAGCGGCACCTCGAACCAGAAGGACGAGCCCGCCTCAGGCCGACTCTCGACGCCGATCTCGCCGGCCATGAGCTCGACGAGCTGACGGCAGATCGCCAGACCCAACCCGGTGCCGCCGAAGCGCCGGGAGATCGAACTGTCGGCCTGCGTGAACTTCTGGAACAGGCGCGCGCGCACCTCTTCCGGCATGCCGATCCCGGTATCCTTCACTTCGAAGCGCACGCGCTGTGGGCGACCGGCGCCGCCGGCCTCGCCCGGCACGGTCGCCTGCACCGAGATGCAGCCCTTTTCCGTGAACTTGATGGCGTTGCCGACGAGATTGATCAGGATCTGCCGCAGACGCGTCGCGTCGCCGCGGAAATGGCCGCGCGCCGCGACATCGACGAAGATGCAGAGGTCGAGGCCCTTCTCGCGCGCCTTGGCGGTGAGCAAGGCCACCGCGGTCTCGACCGTGTCGACGAGATCGAAGTCGATGATCTCGATCTCGACCTTGCCGGCCTCGAGCTTCGAGACGTCGAGAATATCGTTGATGATGGCGAGCAGCGCGTCGCCGGATTCGCGCACGATCTTCGCATAGTTGCGCTGCTCCTGGTCGAGCTCCGTCCCGAGCAGCAGGTCGGTCATGCCGAGGATCGCATTCATCGGCGTGCGGATCTCGTGACTCATATTGGCAAGGAACTCGGTCTTGCTCCGGCTCGCCGTCTCCGCCTGCTCCTTGGCGATGCGCAGCGCCTGCTCGAGCTCGCGCTGCCGCCGCGCAGCCTGATGCGAAACGGTGACGTCGCGGAAGGTGCCGATGCGGCGGATGGGCCGGCCGTTCTCGTCGCGGACCACCTCCGATTCGTGCCGCACCCAGGTCTCCAAGCCTTCCGGGCGGAGGATGCGCAGGTCGAGCGAATGGGTGGCCCTGCCCTCATCTCCGGCGCGCATGGCCTCTTCGTATCGAGGACGGTCGGCGGGATCGAGATAGGCGAGGAGCTCCTGCTCGGATTTGGGCGGCAAGCGCGGGTCGAAGCCGAAGATGCGGCAGCTCTCCGCGGACCACAGCACCGCACTCGACTGCAAATCCCGCTCGAGGCTGCCGGTGCGCGTGATGCGCTGCACCAGCGCCATGTGCTCGTTGCTGCGGCGCAGGTCTTGGCCGGTCCGGAGAAGCTCCGTCTCAGAGAGCAGCTTGTCGGTGACGTCGAAGCACGCGACCACCGCCGCCGCGCGACCGTCGAATTCGATTTCCTGGCGGAAGACCTCGTCGTGAATAATCGTGCCGTCCGCCCGCTGGTGACGCTGCACGCCCATGCGCTGCACCCGCGCATGTGCGTCGCCATCCGCGCTCGCCGGCTGCGCGTCGGCGTCCATCCGCCCGCGCCCGGCCGCGCGGTCCTCGGGCGGCCGCAAATCCTCGAGCGTCATCGATAGCAATTGGCCGCGGCTGTAGCCGTACTGCGCGACCGCGCTTTCGCTGGCCAGAAGAATGCGCAGGCTGTCGCGATCGTAAACGAGCAGCGGCGCCGGGCTGCTCTCGAACAGCAAGCGAAAAGAATCGCCGGGTTGCTCCGATGAGATGCGGGCGGCGCCGGCTTGATCGCCGCGCGCATTTGCGTGGGCACCGTCTTTCATCGTTCGATGCAACGCCGTCACCGGTTTGGTCTCCGGAAAACTAACGTCGTCAGGCTTGATAAATGGTTAACCGCGGCGGTAGCAGCGCCGAATGTCGCCCATGACCCGGCGCGGGCGCGAAGCGAGTCCTTGAATCAGCGACTTTTCCCGCCGATCGTAAGATTTTGGCAAGAATTTGCGTCTAGCTATGGCAGGTAACGCCACCGCGAGCCAAGGACTCCTTGATGTCGACAGGCGACGACCAGGAACGGGAGCCGAGCTTGCAAGAGCTTCTCGCCGACCCTGTCGTCCATGCGGTGATGAAGGCCGACGGCCTCGAAGCCCGCGACCTCATCGAACTGGTCCAGGCGGTGAGCCGAAACTGGCGCTTGGCGCGGCCCAGCTCGCCGGCGCGGAAACCCGCCGCCAAGCGCAGCCGCGTCTAGGCCGGCGCGAGACCAGCGAAACAAGCCGCTTGTCGCGCGCCCTGCTATAAGGGCGCATGCCCTTCCTCGCCCTCGCGGATCAGCGCATCGAATATGAGGAGATCGGCGCCGCCGGCGCCGGGCCGCCGCTCGTCTTCCTGCATGAGGGGCTGGGCTCGGTGGCGATGTGGCGCGATTTTCCCGCCAAACTCGCGCGCACCGCGCATTGCCCTGCCATCGTCTATTCGCGCCCGGGCTATGGCCGCTCGCTGCCGCGACTTGTGCCGCTCGGCGCCGACTACATGCACCGCGAAGCGCTCGAGACCTTGCCGGCGCTGCGTGCGGCGCTCGGGCTTGGCGAGCCCATCCTCATCGGCCACAGCGACGGCGCCTCGATCGCGCTCATCCACGCCGGTGTCGGGTCCTGGCCGGTGCGCGCCCTCGTCCTCGAGGCGCCGCATGTCTTCGTCGAGGAGGTCTCGCTCGCTAGCATCGCCGCCGCCCAGACCGCCTTCGCGACCGGCGACCTCAAGCCGCGTCTCGCCCGTTACCACGACGACCCCGAAGCAGCCTTTCGCGGCTGGAACGACGCCTGGCTCGCGCCCGAGTTCCGCCGCTGGAACATCGAGGAGTACGTCGCGGGCATCGCCTGTCCCGTGCTGCTGATCCAGGGCGAGGACGACCCCTATGGCACGCTCGCCCAGCTCGATGCGATCGAGCGCCGCCTGAGCGCGCCCTGCGAGCGCCTCGTGCTGCCGCATTGCGGCCATTCGCCCCACCGCGACCAGCGCGCGGCGACGCTCGCGGCAATGGCCGCGTTCATCGCGCGGGTCGCGTCTTAGCGCGGCACGATGATTTCGGCGCTCGGCGGGTTGGCGTGGAGCCGGGTGACGAGCTCGGCGCGGTGGCTCAGCACGGCGCGCTGATTGATGTAGCCCTTGTCGGTGATCTCGCCCTTGTCGATCGAGGGCGGCTCGGCCATGAGCAGCGCGCGGGCGATGCGATGCGAGCTGCCGCCGGCCGCGGCGTTGTGGCGGGCGAGCGCCGCCGCCAGCGTCGCGCGCACCGCCGGCTCACCGATGAGCGCCGCGAGCGGCGCATCGGCGGCGAGATGCGGGCACAGCCCGCGGCAGCCGGCGAGGCTCGGGAAGATCAAGAGCCCGACCTCGTCGCGGTCGTGGCCGGTGACGACGGCGTCCTCGATGACCGGAGCCCCGGCCGCGATCGCCGCGACCCGCAATTGCCCGACATAGACCCAAGTGCCCGAGAGCAGCTTGAAGTTCTCGCCGATGCGCCCGTCGAAGACCAGGCCGCGCTCGGGCGCGCTCGGCTCCGCCAGCTGCGCCGCGTCGCCGCTGCAGTAAAAGCCTTCCTCGTCGAAAGCGGCGGCGGTGAGATCGGGCCTGCGCCAATAGCCCGGCGTGACATTGGGCCCGCGCACGCGGATCTCGAGCCGGTCGCCCACCGGTTGGAGCTTGATCTCGGTGCCCGGCAACGGCAGCCCGATATTGCCGGCGCGCGCCACGGGAAAATGGACATGCGTCGCGCCCGGCGCGGTCTCGGTGGTGCCCCAGGCCGCGGTGAACGGCAATCGGCGTCCGGTGGCGGCGAGGGCCGCCTGCTCGAGTCGCTGCCACAAATTTTGCGGCAAGGCGGCGCCGGCATAGAAGACGAAGTCGAGTTCGGCGAAGAAGCTCCGCGCCAAATCCTGGTCGCGCTCGAGATAATCGAGCAGCAGCGCAAAGCCGCGCGGCACGTTGAAGTAGAGCGTCGGCGAATGGGCGCGGAGATTGGCGACGCTGCGCTCGATCAAGGCCGGCGCCGGCTTGCCGTCGTCGATCCACAGCGTGCCGCCGTTGCGCAGCACAAGATTGAAATTGTGATTGCCGCCGAAGGTGTGATTCCACGGCAGCCAGTCCACGACCACCGGCGGCCGCAGGACGAGGAGCGGCCAAACCTTCGCCAGCGCCTCCTGGTTCGAGGTCAGCATGCGCTGCGTGTTGATGACGCCCTTGGGCTCGCCGGTCGAACCGGAAGTGAAGAGGAATTTCGCGATCGTGTCCGGCCCCACGCGGGCGAATGCCTCGTCGACCGCCGCGGTCGGCTTGACCCCGAGCAGAGCCGCGAAATCCTTCGCCGCGAGCCCCGCGTGGTTGGCGCTCAGAACCACTTCCGCATCGCCACGATCGAGCGCGCGCAGCGCCGGGCCGTAACGCTCGCCGTCATCGGCGAAAATGAGGCCGGGCCGCAACAGTCCGGCGATGGCACGCAGCTTGGCGAAATCCTGCGACAGCCGCGAATAAGCGGTCGAGATGGGCGCCACCGGCACGCCCACTTGCATGGCGCCAAGCGCCAGGAGCGCATGATCGACGCCGTTGTCGGAGAGGATCATCACCGGCCGCTCCGGCGAGAGCCCGCGGTCGAGGAGCGCCTGGCCGAGCGCGCGCACCGCCGCCGACACTGCGCCGTAGCTCATCTCCCGCCAGCCCGCGCCGGCACGCTCGGCGAGAAAGATGCGCTCGGGCGCGCGCCGCGCCCAGTCCGCAAGCCAGATGCCGACGGCGCGCGGCGGCTCGCCGAGGGCCAGCGGCGAGCGCAGGACCATGCCGCCATCGGCGCGGCGCTCGATGAGAACCCTCGGCTCGGCAAAACGCGCGGCGGGCGAAATGGCGGCGGTGCTCATGCGGCGCTGTCCTCCCGCCGCTTATCCTAGTCCGCCAAGGCCGGCGGCGAAACCGTCGGTTCAGCGCGCGCGGATGTGGACGACGGCGATGTCGTCGGCGTAGAGCCGCTGCCAGCCCGGCAGATGATCCATCAATGTCGCGCCCGTGCTCTTCGCCTCGAGCAGCGTCCAGCCGACGTGATAATCGTCGAGGAGCTGCGGCAGATCGGGCGACAGCCCGTGCGTCGCCTCGACATAGCGCTCGAGGAAAGCATCGCCATACATATCGACGCGCCCGTCGATGAAGGGCGCGATGCCGGAGAAGATGAGATAGCCGCCGAAGCCATAGTCGTTGAGCACGGGGCCTTCGACATCGGCGGCGGCGACGGCGGCCAGCGCCCGCGACGGCGCAAATGGATCGGGCCCGCGCGCGAGACCGTGCGTGACGGGCACCGCGCCCAGCACGAAGGCGACGATCGCCGCCAGTGCCAGTCCCCCGGCGCCGGCCGGCTTCGCCAATTCTGCCAAAACCCCGTCGAGCGCGGAGCGGCCGCGGCGGGGGGCGAGCCGCCGGATCTCCGCCGCCAAGGGCTCGGCGAGGATGAAGGGCGCAGCGATGCCCAGCACCTCGGCGTTGCGCACATGGCCGAGCGCCAAATGCACGAGCAGGCCGAGCATGAGCACGCGCGTCCAGGGCAGGCGCAGGCCCAAGGCGAGCGCGCCCAGGAATGCGGCCAGGAGCCAGATCTCGAGCGGCTGGATCTCCTGGAAGTTGGGGCTCTGCCACTCCATCAGCACGGACATGGCAAAGGGCATCTGCATCAAGTGAAAGGGCAGCCATAAGCCGGCGACGCCGTTGGGCGTGATCAAGGCCGCCGCCAGCGCGCCGGCGCCAAAGAGCGCCCATTCGCGCGCCGCAAGCCCGGCGGCGCGCCAGCTTCCCGCGCTCACTACCGCTTCCGCGCCGAACAAGGCCGCGAGCACCAGCCCGAGCATGTAGCCGCCATGCAGATTGGCCCAGAGCAGCATGACCACGGCAATGGGCGCGGCGGGCGGGCGGCCGCGGCTCCGCGCCTCGACCAGCGCGCCGAGCCACAGCGCCATGAGCGGCATGGCCATTGTGTGCGGACGCGCGAGCAGATGCGGCAGGCACATGCCCCAGGCCGTCGCCATGCCGGCCAAAGCATGCACCGGCTCGAGAAAGCGCAGCAGCGTCCGGGTCAGCACCGCCATGGCGAGGGCGAAGGCACCTGCGGCCGCCACCACCAGCCCTGCCCAGCCGAAGTGGTCGAAGATCGCCGCCGTCGCCACCTCGGCGAGCCATTCATGCGCGACCCAGGGCGCGCCCGGCATGGAATTGGAGAAAAAGTCGAAATGCGGGATTGCGCGATGGGCGATGATCCAGCGGCCGGCGACGATGTGCCAATAGGTGTCGGGGTCGCCGAGCAGCCGCGTCCCGGACAAAAGCAGCGTCGCGAACACCAACAGACCCATGACGAGCGGCAGCGAGACGCCGAAGCGGCTCTTGGCGACGCCGATGGTGCCGACATAGGCCATGGAGCGAAAACCCGTCCCCGCCGGCCGCAAGGAGACGGCCGCCGAACCCGAGTTAACCGCGGTTACGATTAAGGAAGCGTTGTCGGGCGGGGGCGGCTAAAGCCCGATATAGGCGCGCCGCACGCCGTCGTTGGCCAGAAGCTCGGAGCCCGTCCCGCTCAGCACGATGCGGCCGCTCTCGAGCACATAGCCGCGATGGGCCAGCGTCAGGGATTGCGCGACGTTCTGTTCGACCAGCAGCACGGTGACGCGGTCGCTCTCGTTCAAGCTGCGGATGGTGCGCATGACGTCCTCGGCAACCACCGGCGCCAATCCCTGCGACGGCTCGTCGAGCATGACGAGCCGCGGCTGGCCCATGAGACAGCGGGCGATCGCCAGCATCTGCTGCTCGCCGCCCGAGAGCGTGCCGGCAAGCTGCCGCCGCCGCTCGCCGAGCCGCGGGAAGAGATCGAGCGCATGCTTGAGCGCTTTCTTGGCGCCGGCCCGCGCCCGCGGCAGCACGGCGCCCATCTCGAGATTTTCGCTGACCGTCATGTTGGCGAAGACCTGCCGTCCTTCCGCGACCTGGCCCAGACCCAGATTGCAGATGCGATGGGGCGGCCAGCTCGTGATGTCCTGGCCGAGGAAGCGGATCGCGCCGCGCGCGGGATCGTGCATGCCAAAGATGGTGCGAATGAGCGAGCTCTTGCCCGCGCCGTTGGCGCCGACGATGGCGACGATCTCGCCCTCCTCGATGGCGAGCGACACCTGGTCGAGCGCCTGCGCGTCGCCGTAGAAGAGATCCAAGCCCTCGACCTCGAGCATCATCGCGGGGCCCCGGTGCCGAGATAGCACTCGATCACCTTGGGATCGGCGGCCACCTGCTGCGGCGGCCCTTCGCAAATCTTCTGCCCGTGATGCAGCACGACGATGTGGTCGGAGAGCTGCATCACCGCGCGCATGACGTGCTCGGTCAAAAGGATCGAGAGCCCGGTTTCCGCAGCGAGATCGGACAGCACGCGCACCATGGCATCGACCTCGGTCGGGCGCAGCCCCGCCATCACCTCGTCGAGCAGCAGGAGCCGCGGGGCGGTGGCGAGCGCGCGCGCGACTTCGAGCCGCTTGCGGTCCGGCAAGGTCAGGCTCTTCGCCTCGAGCCGCGCCTTCTCCGCCAGGTTGAGGCGCGCGAGGATCCCGGCGGCGCTGGCGCGCGCCGCTTCGGTCGAGCGGCAATGGTGGAAGGCGCCGACCATGACGTTCTCGAGCACGCTCAGCGCGCCGAAGGGCCGCACCAGCTGAAAGGTGCGGCCGATGCCGGCATGGCAAGCCTGATCCGCCCTGAGGCCAGTGATGTCGCGGCCATCGAGGACGACGCGGCCGCGGTCGGGACGGAAGACGCCGGCGATCAGATTGAAGGTCGTCGTCTTGCCCGCGCCGTTCGGACCGATGAGCCCGACGATGCCGCCCCGGGGCACGGTGAAGCTCACATTCTCGACCGCTTGGAGCCCGCGGAAGCGCTTGGCGAGGCCCTTAACTTCGAGGAGCGGCGGCGCGCTCATCCCTCGCCGATCCCGAGGCGGCGCCGGAGCCAGGGCCAGAGGCCGGCCGGCTGGATGACGATGATGGTGAGCA
>DATNIY010000059.1:0-18669 GCA_035604195.1 Allostellaceae bacterium | reverse complement strand
GGTTGAAGACGAATACACGACGCAGCCGCAGTACCATCTGTCGATGGAGCCCTGTGGTGCGCTCGCCGACATCGATGCCAACGGCCGCATCACCCTGTGGTCGGCGAACCAGTCGGTGTTCCGGGTCCAGGCCAACGTCTGCGAGGCCCTGAGCCTGCCGATGTCGCGGCTGCGCTGCCTGACGCCCAAGGTCGGTGCCGGCTTCGGCAACAAGATGGAGCCGCACATCCAGCCGATCGTAGTGGCGCTGGCGATGAAGGCCAGGAAGCCGGTCAAGATGGTTTTGTCGCGCGAGGAAGACTTCGAGACGGTGCGCGCCCGCCATCCCTTCCGCATCCGCATCAAGACCGGGGCGAAGCGAGATGGCACCTTCGTCGCCCGCGCCGTCGAGCTGCTGCTGGAGGGCGGCGCTTTCGCCGATGATTCTCCCGGCGTCCTCGGCTACAGCCTGCTGATGGCGTGCGGCCCTTACCGCTTCGCGCACGCCCGCTGCCACGGGCGGGTCGCCTACACCAACAAAATGCGTTTCGGCGCCTTTCGCGGCTTCGGGAATCCACAGGTGACCTTGGCGGGCGAGACTCAGATCGACGAGATCGCATCCCGCCTGCGACTGGATCGGTTCGAGATCCGGCTGAAAAACGCCATGCGGCAGGGCGATCGCTGGTTCGGCGGGCAGAAGGTGGAATCGAACGGCCTGATCGAATGCATCGAGGCGGTGCGCAAGCAACTTGCCGAGGTTCGTCCGCGCGCGCCCGAACCGGGGAAACGGCACGGCCGCGGCGTCGCCCTTTGCGCCCACATATCGGGCCTATTGGCAACCGGGGCGATCGTGCGGCTGTTGGAGGACGGCACCGTCGTGCTCAATACCGGCGCCGTTGACATCGGCCAGGGTTCGGACACGGTGCTTGCCCAGATCTGCGCCGAGAGCCTCAAGCTGCCCATTGAAAAGGTGGCCGTGGCCAGCCCCGACACCGACGGCTCGCCCTATAACTGGGGCACCACCGCCAGCCGCGTCACTTACACAACCGGCCGAGCGGTCGTCGGGGCCTGCGCCGAAGTCGAGCGTCAGATCAAAGAACATGCGGCCGCGATCCTGAACGCCGGGACCGCGGACATCGAGTTGCGAGATGGTGGCATGGTCGCCGTCCGCGGCGCGAACGTCAGTCTGCCGCTGTCAGCGATTTCCGCCCGCGCCCACTGGGCCAAGGGGGGGCCGATCGTGGGGGCCAAGACCCTGGTCTACGAGGATCCGACCATCGACCCCAAGCGGGCGGCGGCATCGGGGCTGCCGTTCGGGGCCATCGGGGTGTTCAGCTTCTGCGCGCTCGCCACCGAGATCGAGGTCGACGAGACCACGGGAAAGATTCAGCCGCTCGCCGCCTGGTATGCCGTCGACGTCGGCCGCGCCGTCAATCCGCGTCTGGTCGAGGTGCAGATGGAGGGCGGCTTCGTCCAAGGCATGGGCTTTGCCCTCTCGGAGGAATTGGTATGGGACGGTCCGCGCTTAGCCAATCCGTCGCTGATGGACTACAAGGCGCCGACCGCGCTCGAGGCCCCGCACGCCATCTCCACCACCATCATCGAGGCGCTTGAGCCCGACGGCCCCTTCGGGGCCAAGGGCGCCGGCGAATTAGGCATTGTCGCCGTGCCAGCGGCGATCGCCAACGCAGTGACCGATGCGACGGGTCTTCGCCTGCACGACTTGCCGCTGACTCCAGAACGGGTCCTGGAGGCCAAACTCGCAGCGGGGACGTGACGGCAGCTTAATTTCGATCAAGGCGGGACATGCCGCCAGATGCGCTGAACCCGGTCGGGTCACGCATCTTATCGCGGCGGCAAGTCATCGCCGCCGCAAACGCTCAGCTCCTCTCGCGATTACCGGGAGAAGCAGTGGTCCCGAAATCGACATCTTTTGTCTCGGGTCCCCAGGCGGCCCCGACAAAGATCAAGAGGGCCCCTGCCACCACCAGGACAAGCACCGTATATTTGAATGGCATGAAGTTGGCGAGCCAGGCCTGATAGAAGACGTAGAATGCCGGCAGGATGATGGCGAGGCTGTATCCCAGGCCGAAGCCCGAAGCGCGGATAGCGGTGTGAAAGCGCTCGTTGATGTATACCGTGCCGAGAGCACCAGGCGCGACGACGAGGACCGTCGTGATGGTCGTCAGCAGGATGATGGCGGGAAAATTGCCCGGAGCGGTGTTGAGAAGCAGGTAATAGGAAAGCGTCCCAAACGTGGCGGCGACGGCGCTCGCAATCATCAAGTATGTTCGCCGCCCTATCCGCTGGCTGATCACGCCACCGACAACGTAGACGATGGCGAGCACGAGATAAGCGATGACGAGGGCGGTCGTAAGATTGATACCTCTTACCCCCAACTGGGAAACGAGCAGACCGGGCATGACGGCCAGGGCCGCGTTCAACGCCAGCCAGAAGCCGGTCATGACCACGAACACTTGCAGGAAGCTCCGAAGGTTCTCGCCGCTGAACAGGGTCTTGATGGGAGATTTGGTGTGCGCCGCTTGCTCCGCTTTACGCCAGATCTCCGACTCCTCGACAGAGTTATGGTAGTAGTAGGCGAGCGCAAAGGCCATGACCGCCCCGACGATGAACGGGATCCTCCATCCCACTTGCGCGTACGGGGAGTCCGGGCGTCCGGCGGGGAATATGAGCAGGACCGCCAGGGTAATAAGGGAGATGGTAGCCACGCCTATCGACGCCGCGCTTTGGATAAGTGCGCCGTAGAACCCCCGCTTTGGCTTCGGGCAGTACTCCAGGGCGAGGGGACTCGCCGAGGTGTACTCCCCTCCTAGGAAGATTCCGTCGATCAAGCGCAAAACGATCAAAATCCAGATCACCGCAGCACCCCAATGCTCATACCCCGGCAGGACGGCAATTAGTAAGGTCACCACTCCGAAACCCGTTACCGAGATCACAGTGATGCGCTTTCTGCCGATGGTGTCCGCGAAGTGCCCGAATATAAAGGCGCCCAACGGCCTACCGATCAGCGTCGTCGCGAAGATCATCGCGGAGGCGATTGCGGCGGTCGCAGGGGGTACATTCTGCGGGATGAAATAAATCATGGCGGGAGTGAGCGCGATGGCGGGTAGGAAAATGTCGTAATTGTCGACAAAGAACCCCAGGAAAGCTCCCCAAATGGCGCGGCGAGCCTGCGGCCTAAGCATTTCCCTGTCTTGATCGCCAATTTTTGCCTGCGCCTTTGCTACGTCCATTGCGTTCCTCCGTTCCAAGGAGATCTGATCGGTTGCCCGTAGTGGTCCTCGACAAGCAGTGACGCGATCACCACGGGCTCGCCGAAGCACGGTTCCAGCACCGACGCATTCTGGCCGATATCAATCCGTCTTGGCGTTCCTTTGTTGCGTCATCAGGCGCACAGAAACCTAGTTTTCCGTCGAAAACGCTGCTTTAGGCCAACAGCCGCGGCCTAGGGCTTGGCGGGGTTCATAAATGCGTTTGCGTGGTCGGCGTCCGCCGGCCCGCACCGCCGCTCGCGCTTAAGTCCAGCGATTTGATTACCATGGCGCTTAGTCCCCCTTCTGCGCCATCGCGGCGACCTCGAGCCCGATCCAGCCGCCGATCACGATCAGATGCGCGCCGTTCAGGCGGCGCACACCGCAGGCACTGCATCGTCAATAGTGCATAAAAAGCGCAACAGCAACACGACTAGGCCGCCCCACCGCTGACCCGCATTGGTCCGAAATGGCTGCCGTGGAGTGAAGCCGGAGACGACGCTCGTGCCAATGCGACTAGACTAGGCTCCGGACTCATTAGCGCGCAGCCAAATTCGAATCGATGCGAGCTTGATGAAGGCCAGATAGCTGGCCGCGAGTTTGTCATATCGGGATGCCTGCCTTCCGCTTGCGCGCCTCGACTCCCCGCTCATCTTAGAGTCGATTCCGATCGAGTGGACGCGCCCGAGGAAGATGGTGCCGGGTGAGAGGATTGAACTTCCGACCTTCGGTTTACAAAATCGGCAGCCCCGCATGGCTTCCTCCGGTCCCATGGGCCGGCGAGGAAAGCGAGCGCTGCCCGTTACAGCGCGCCAAGAACAATCGGACGACACTGGCGCTGCATTTACAGCCAAGTGATTGAAATATTTACGATGGCAGGAAGCAGGTGGCGATCTTCACCGCTTGCCGCGCGCGCCCCGCGCTCAACCCACGGAGAAGGAATTGCCGCAGCCGCAAGAGGACGCGGCGTTGGGATTGCGCACCTGGAAATAGGCGCCCATCAGGTCTTCGACGAAATCGATCTCGGCGCCCTGCACCAGCTCGAGCGAGACCGCGTCGATCACCAGCGCGACGCCGTCGCGCGCGAAGACGACATCGCCGTCCTGCCGCGTGTCGTCGAAGCTGAAGCCATATTGGAAGCCGGAACAGCCGCCGCCGGAGACCGCCAGACGCAGAAAGGCGTCGGGCGCGTTCTCCTCGATCCGGAGCTGGGCGATTCGCCGCGCCGCGCTCTCGCTCAAGGCAACCTGTCTTTCCCCGGCGATGCCGCCGCCTTCCGCCATGAAGCACTCCCAAAATTTGCGCTCGAAACTGCGCCACCTCTATTTAAGCAGTTCTTGCCGCTTGTCAAATCGCCGCTGAGACTCCGGGCCGGCGTTGCAAGCCTCGGGCATCGATTGTAGGTTGCGGCGCATGACGATTCCGGCGCCGCTCGCCCCTTACGCCAGCCGCCCCGAAGAAAGCCGCGGCCGGCTTCATCCCGAGCCGGAAAGCCAGCAGCGCTCGGTCTTCCAGCGCGACCGCGACCGCATCATCCACTGCGCCGCCTTTCGCCGCCTGCAATACAAGACGCAGGTCTTCGTCTATCACGAGGGCGACCACTACCGCACCCGGCTCACCCACAGCCTCGAAGTGGCGCAGATTGCGCGCAGCATCGCGCGCGCCATGGCGCTCAACGAGGATCTCGCGGAGGCCCTGGCCTTGGCCCATGATCTCGGCCACACGCCCTTCGGCCATGCCGGCGAGGAGGCGCTCGATGCGGCGATGCGGCCCTTTGGCGGCTTCTCGCACAACGATCAGACCCTGCGGCTCTTAACCAAGCTCGAGCGGCGCTATGCCGATTTCGACGGGCTCAACCTGACATGGGAAGCGCTCGAGGGCACGGTGAAGCACAACGGGCCGCTCAAGGGGAGGGGGCTCGAGGCGCTGCCGCCGACCATCGCCGCCTATGGCCGGGAGCATGATCTCGAGCTCGAGAGCTGGCCTTCGGCCGAGGCGCAAGTTGCCGCGCTCTCGGACGACATCGCCTACAACAATCACGACATCGACGACGGCCTGCGCGCCGGCCTCTTCACCGTGCAGGAACTCGCCGAGGTGCCGCTGGTGGGACCGGTCTTCGCCGAGGTGATGGACCGTTACCCCGGGCTCGAGGCGACGCGGCTGGTGCACGAGGTGATCCGCCGGCTCATCGACCGCATGGTCTCCGACCTCGTGGCGGAGACGCGGCGGCGGCTCGGCGAGGCCAAGATCCGCAGCGTCGCCGACATTCGCGCGCTCGGCCGGCCGGTCGTGGCCTTCTCCGAGACCATGCGCGCGCATGACCGGGCGCTGCGCGCGCTGCTCAGCGAGCGCATGTACCACCACTACCGCGTCATGCGCATGGCGTCGAAGGCGCGCCGCATCGTCAGCGAGCTGTTCCGCCTGTTCCTGGACGAGCCGCACTGCCTGCCGACGGAATGGCGAGCCTTGACCCAGGGGCCAGGCACCGCCGAGACGGCGCGGGTCGTCGCCGACTACATCGCCTGCATGACCGACCGCTATGCCCTCGACGAGCATTACCGGCTGTTCGACCGCTACGCCACGACGTGATGAATCTTTTCGACCATTTTCAAGCGGTGATCCGGGCCGAGATCGAGGCGCTCGGGCGCGAAGGCGCGCTGCCGCAGGGGCTCGATGCGAGCCGCACCGCGGTCGAGCCGCCGCGCGATCCCGCGCATGGCGATCTCTCGACCAACGCCGCCATGGTGCTGGCCAAGGAAGCGAAGCAAGCGCCGCGCGCGCTGGCCGAGCTGTTGGCGGCGCGGCTGCGGCGGCAGCCCGATGTCGCCTCCGCCGAGATCGCCGGCCCGGGCTTTCTCAATTTGAGGCTCGCGCCGTCCTTCTGGCAGGCGCGCCTCGCCGAAGTGCTGCACGCCGGGCCTGCCTATGGCGATGCGACGATGGGCGCGGGACGGCGGGTCAATGTCGAATATGTCTCGGCCAATCCCACCGGGCCGATGCATGTCGGGCATGGCCGCGGCGCGGTGGTCGGCGATGCGCTCGCCAATCTGCTGGCGAAGGCGGGCTTCGAGGTGACGCGCGAGTACTACGTCAACGACGCCGGGGCCCAGGTCGATGCGCTCGTGCGCTCGGTTCATCTGCGCTATCGCGAAGCGCTCGGCGAGGCGATCGGCCCGATCCCTGACGGGTTCTACCCCGGCGATTATCTGAAGGACACGGGGCGCGCGCTGGCGCGGCGCGACGGCGCGAAGTGGCTGCAAGCGCCGGAAGCGGAATGGCTGCCGGCGCTCGGGGACTTTGCCGTCGATGCCATGCTCGGCATGATCCGCAACGATCTGGCGGCGCTCGGCATCGAGCATGCGGTCTTCGTTTCCGAGCGCGCGATCGCCGAATCCGGCGCGATCGAGCAGGCGCTGGCCGACCTCGAGACGCAGGGCCTGATCTATGTCGGCATTCTCGAGCCGCCCAAGGGCAAGCTGCCCGAGGATTGGGAGAAGCGGCCGCAGACCTTGTTCCGCTCGAGCCAATTCGGCGACGATGTCGACCGCCCGCTCAAGAAGGCGGACGGCTCCTGGACCTATTTCGCCGCCGACATCGCCTATCACTTCGACAAGTACCGCCGCGGCTTCGCCGAGATGATCGATGTCTGGGGCGCCGACCACGGCGGCTACGTCAAGCGCATGCAGGCGGCGGTTACGGCGCTGACCCGCGGCAAGGGATCGCTCGACGTGAAGCTGTGCCAGCTCGTCAATCTCTACGACCGCGGCCAGCCCGTGCGCATGTCGAAGCGCGCCGGCACCTTCGTCACCTTGCGCGAGGTCGTCGATGAGGTCGGCAAGGACGTCTTCCGCTTCGTCATGCTGACCCGGCGCAACGACCAGACGCTGGATTTCGATTTCGCCAAGGTGGTCGAGCAGTCGAAGGACAATCCCGTCTTCTATGTCCAGTACGCCCATGCGCGGGCATCCTCCGTGCTGCGCCATGCGCGCGACAGCTTCAGCGCCGACGCGCTCGCGCCCGCGGCCCTGGCGCGGGCGCCGCTCGATCGTCTCGCCGAGCCGGAGGAGATCGCGCTGATCCGCCAGCTCGCCAATTGGCCCCGGCTCATCGCCAGCGCGGCGGAAATGCACGAGCCGCATCGCATCGCCTTCTACCTTCACGATCTCGCCGCCGCCTTCCACGGGCTGTGGACCAAGGGCAAGGACGACGAGAGCCTGCGCTTCCTGGTGAGCGGCGCGTCCGAACTCACGCTGGCGCGGCTCGCGCTGGTGCAGGGCGTGGCCTTCGTTGTCGCCTCGGGACTGCGCGTCTTCGGCGTCGAGCCGGTCGAGGAGATGCGGTGATGTCCTATCGGTCTGAAATCGAAACCGACGAGGTCGAGGCGCGCGCGACCGAGCCCCGTCGCCGCGGCCGCAACCAGCCGATCTCCGCCGCGATCGCCGTTCTCATCCTGCTCGCCGCGATCACCGCCGTGCTGTGGGTCGGCTATCGCGTGATGAGTCGCCGCGCCGGCGGCGAGGTGCCGCTGATCCGCGCCGATCAGCGGCCGATCAAGGCTCCGCCGGCTCAGCCCGGCGGCATGCAGGTCCCCGACCAGAACATCTACATCCTCAACCGGCAACAGCCGCTCGATTCGCGGGTCGAACAGCTGCTGCCGTCGCCGGAAGCGCCGTTGCCGCGTCCGACGGCGCCGGAGCCCGCACTCGTCGATACGCCGGCGCCGGAGGCCGCGCCGCCGGCGGCGCCCGCGGCGGCGGTTCAGCCGCCACCGCCTCCGGTCAGCGCGCAACCGGCGCAGGCCGCGCGGACGCCGCCCGTCGAAGCCGTGACGCCGGCTCGCGCGCCTGCGCTTCCGCCGCCGGCGCCGGCGGCGGCTTCCCCGCCGCAACCCGTGCCGCCGCCCGCCTCTCCAGACGCGACCGCACCGCCCAAGCCTGCCGCGCCGCCGACACCGGCGGCACGCACGGCCAGCCTGCCGCCGGCGGCGGCGGGGTCGGGCTATCGCCTGCAACTGGGTTCGGTGCGCTCGGTCGAAGAGGCGCAGCGGGAATGGGACCGGCTCAAGCAGGTCGAGCCCGAATTGCTCGGCAAGCTTCAGGCCGATGCGGTGCGCGCCGATCTCGGCGAGCGCGGCGTCTTCTACCGCATCGAGGCCGGGCGCTTTGCCGACCCCGCCGAGGGCGAGCGCCTCTGCGCCGAATTGAAGCAGCGCAACATCGGGTGCATCCTTGTCAGACAGTGAGCCGCGCGCGGTGATCTTCGGCCTCGGCGGATCGGAGCTTAGCGACGAGGAGCGCGCCTTCTTCCGTGCGGCGGCGCCGCTCGGATTCATTTTGTTTCAGCGCAATTGCCAGTCGCCCGAGCAGGTGCGGCGCCTCGTCGCCGCGCTGCGCGATTGCGTCGGCCGCGATGACGCGCCGGTGCTGATCGACCAGGAGGGCGGGCGGGTCGCGCGCCTCACGCTGCCGCATTGGCCGGCCTATCCGGCAGCAGCGGCGATCGGCGCGCTCGGCCCGGCGCTTGCCGCCGAAGCGGCGCTGCTCGGCGCGCGCCTCATCGCGGACGATCTCGCGTCACTCGGCATCACCGTCGATTGCATGCCCGTGCTGGACCTGCCCGCGCCCGGCGCCGACCCGGTGATCGGGGACCGCGCCTACGGCAGCGACGCGGCAATGGTGACGACGCTCGGCCGCGCGGTCTGCGCGGGGCTGCTCGCGGGCGGCGTGCTGCCGGTGCTGAAGCACATCCCCGGCCACGGCCGCGCCGCGGTCGACAGCCATGTCGCGCTGCCCGTGGTGACGGCGCCGCTCGCCGCGCTCGAGGCCAGCGATTTCGCGCCGTTTCGTGCGCTCGCCGCGATGCCCTGGGCGATGACCGCGCACATTCTCTATGCCGCGATCGATGCGGCGCAAGCCGCGACCTTGTCGCGGCGGGTGATCGGCGAGGTCATCCGCGCCGGCATCGGCTTCGATGGCGTGCTGCTCTCCGATGATGTCGCGATGCAGGCCTTGCCCGGCGCCATCGGCGCGCGCGCCGGCGCGGCGCTCGCCGCCGGCTGCGATTTGGTCCTGCATTGCAACGGCGCGATGAGCGAGATGATCGAGGTCGCGGCGGCGGCTGAGCCGCTGACGGCGGCGGCCAAGCGGCGCTTGGCGGCGGGGACGGCGCGGCTGCGCGCGCCCGAGCCGTTCGACCGGGCGGCGGCGGAACGGCGCTTCGCGGCGCTTTTGGCGGGCGCGCGCTGATGCCCTTCAACCTTTCCACTCTGGTGCAGCAGATCGCCGTGCTGGCGCTGCCCGCGGTCTTCGCCATCACCTTTCACGAGGCGGCGCACGGCTTCGTCGCTTACCGCTGCGGCGACGACACCGCTTGGCGCATGGGCCGCGTCACCTTCAATCCGCTGCGCCACATCGACCCCGTCGGCACCATCCTGATGCCGCTCCTGCTCTTCCTGGTCTCGAACGGACAGTTCCTCTTCGGCTACGCCAAGCCGGTGCCGGTGTCCTATGATCGCTTGCGCCGCCCGCGCCGCGACATGGTCCTGGTCGCGCTCGCCGGGCCCGCGACCAACGTCGCGCTGGCGCTGCTTTCGGCCATGCTGGTGTATCTCGTGCCGTTCGTGCCAAGGGCGATGCAGCTCTGGCTCTCGATGAACCTCGCTTATTCGATCCTGATCAACGTGATCCTGGCGGTCTTCAACATGATCCCGCTGCCGCCGCTCGACGGCGGCAGGGTGGCGGTCGGCCTACTGCCGGATGCGCTCGCTCTGCCGCTCGTCCGACTCGAGCGCTACGGCCTGCTGATCCTGCTGGGGCTGCTTTTCATCGTCCCGATGATCGGCGTGCGCATGGGACTCGATCTCAATATCGTCGCGCATGTCATCGATAAACCGGTAGACTGGATCCTGAGCGCGATCCAATGGGCGACGGGGGTCAACCTATGACCGAGACCGAGCCGTTCGAGCTGGCCAGGCCGGTTCCCGAGGCGGCGGAGCTGGTCGTCGATCTCGAAGGCTACGAGGGACCGATCGACGTGCTGCTCAATCTGGCGCGCGAGCAGAAGGTCGATCTCACCAAGATCTCGATCCTCCGCCTCGCCGACCAGTATCTCGCCTTCATCACCGCCGCGCGGAACCTTCAGCTCGAGATCGCCGCCGACTATTTGGTGATGGCGGCATGGCTCGCCTATCTCAAATCGCGCCTCCTGCTGCCCGAGCCGCCGGGGCCCGACGAGCCCTCCGGGGAAGAGCTGGCGGCGGCGCTGACCCATCAGCTGCAGCGGCTTCAGGCGATGCAGGAGGCGGGCGTGCGGCTGATGGCGCGGCCGCAACTGGGCCGCGACGTGTTCCCCCGCGGCGCGCCGGAAGGGCTGCCGCAAATCCTCATCCCGGTCTATGATTTGAGCCTCTATGAGCTGCTCAAGGCCTATGGCGACGGACGGCAGAGGCGCGAGGGCGCGGTCCTGCACATCGAGGCGCCCGAGCTCTATTCGATGGACGACGCCTTGCAGCGGCTGCAGCGCCTCTTGGGGCGCACGCCGGAATGGCGGATGCTCATGAGCTTCCTGCCGCCGGCGCTGAGCGGCAGCCTGGTGTGGCGCTCGGCCGTCGCCGCGACCTTCGCCGCCAGCCTCGAATTGGCGCGCGAGGGCAAGCTCCATCTGCGCCAGGACATCCCCTTCGGTCCCATCTACATCCGCAGCCCGCCCGAGAGACCATGACCCCAGAGATCGATCCCCACCCCGATCACCTGCGGCTCGTCGAAGCCCTGCTCTTCGCCTCCGCCGCGCCGCTCGACGAAGTGAGCCTGCAGCAGCGTTTGCCCGAGGGCACCGACGTCGGAGCCCTCATCGCCGAACTCGAAGCGCATTACCGCGGCCGCGGCGTCAACCTCGTGCGCGTGGCCAACGGCTGGACCTTGCGCACCGCGCCCGATCTGGCGCCGCGCCTCAACCTCGAGCGCAAGGTGCCGCGCAAGCTGTCACGCGCCGCGGTCGAGACGCTGGCCATCATCGCCTATCATCAGCCGGTGACTCGGGCGGAGATCGAGAGCATCCGCGGCGTCATCATCAGCAAGGGCACGCTCGACACGCTGATGGAGGTCGGCTGGATCGCGCCCAAGGGACGCAAGCAGACCGTGGGCCGGCCGGTGACCTGGGCGACCACGGACGACTTCCTGCTGCATTTCGGCCTCGCCGACATCGCCGATCTGCCCGGCATCGAAGAGCTGCGCGCCGCCGGCCTCATCGGCGGGCGGGCGGTGACGACCCTGAGCGAGACGGTGCGCCCGACCGAGGTGGTGCGCGACGAGCGCGACGAGGACGAGCAGGAGGAGGAGCGCGAACCGGAGCCCGAGCCGCGCCACGACGAGGATGACGAGCGGCCGGAGGGCGAGCTGGCGACGGCGGCAGCCGCGCCCGAAGCGGGCGCGGCGGATTGACGCCTTTGGCTTTAGGCCGCGCCTTCCTCGCGCAGCAGGCTGAGGCCGGCCAGGATCTCGCGGTCGGTGAAGAAAAACAGGTGCGCCGCGGCGTTCGTTGCGCGGTGCGATGCCCAGTTCCAGTGCGGCACCGTGAACACGTCGTGCTTCTGCCAGCGTAAGGTCTTCTCGCCGATGCGCGATTCGCCCTCGCCGTCGACCACCAGGCAGACGGCGTTGGCGGTGGTGCGATAGCGCGCGGTGTCGCGGCCGCCGGCGATGCGCCAGGCATAGCAGTCCATGGTCGGCATCACCGGGCCGCCGCTGACCGGATTGGTGTAGCGGACACGGTGGCTGCCGTCGCTCCGCCCCGGCGTCGCGTCGAGGGCGGCAAGCACGTTCGACCAGGAATAGCGGAACATCGGCGAGTGCGACATCTCCCGCTGCACCGTGTCCGGCATGACGCCGCCCTGGGTGAAGGCGGCGCTGCCGAAGGCCGAGATGTTCGGCCGGTAGCCGCCGGACGCGCCTTCGGCAAAGATCGCGTCGAGGTGCGCCGTAAGCGGCAGGTCGAGCGCATCGAGCCACACCACGCGCGACGTGCCGTGGTTGACATGTTCGTGCCAGGCCCAGTTCGGCGTCAGGATCAGATCGCCCGGCACCATCGGGCAATTCTGGCCGTCGACGATCGTTGCCCCGCCTTCGCCCGCGATGACGAAGCGCATGGCCGAAGCCGTGTGCCGGTGCGGGCGCGCGGATTCGCCGGGCTCGAGAATTTGAATGCCCGCGAACAAATTGGTGGTGGTGATCACCTGGCCGCCGAAGCCGGGATTGATCAGCATGAGGACGCGGCGCTCGGCCTCGTCCATCGACACTTCCGCGGCGGCGCGGTCGATGAAGCCTTGCAGCTGGGACCAGCGCCACAGCCACGGAGCATCGGGGGCGCGGGGCTCGGCGCGGAGGATCTTGTGGTAGCGGTCCCACAGCGGCCGGATCGCGCTCCGCTCCATCGCCGCGAGAAAGTCGGGCGCAACCGGCGCGCCCGGTGCGTGGATGTGCTCTGTCGCCATGACGGTCCTCGTCCCCTTTCGCGGCGTTCCGTGCGCGCGGCTCAGGCGGCGGTCCGCGCCGCGCCGCTCTTCACGAAATGCGGGATGACCTTGCTGCCGAAGAGCCGCATCGAGGCGGCCGCGTCCTCGTAGCCGAGCGTGTTGAAGTTGACCTGCAGCGAGGCGATCTCGAAGGCGGCATTTGCCCGCAGGTAGGTTTCGATCTGCTCGATGATCTCCGCGGGCGTGCCGATCCAGGCCGCGCCCGACGCGAGCTGGCTCTCGCAGGTCTCGCGGTCGAGTTGCGCGATCACCTTGTCGTAGCCGGGGTAATCCTTGGAGGTCGTGCCCGCCGTCCAGTGCGAGGCCGCCGCGACCAGCGATTTCAAATAGCGGTTCAACGGGTCGCGCGCGATGCGCATCGCCTCGTCATGGCGCTCGTGACAGAACATGTGGAACGCCAGCATGACGCGGCCCGCGCCGGGATGGCCGGCGGCCTTCCAGGCATTGCGGTAGGTTCCGAGCAGCTCTTGCATGCGCGAGCCCGCCATGGGAATCGCCATGATGGAATGCCCGAGCTTTCCCGCCTTCTCGAAGGAGGCGGGGGTGCCGAGAGCGGCGACCCAGAACGGCGGCCGCGGCTTCTGGGTCGGCCGCGGCAGGGAGGTGACGTTCTTGAAGCTGTGGAAGCGTCCGTTGCTGGTGACATTCTCCTCTTCGAGCAGCAGTCTCACCTGCTCCAGGCCTTCATCGAAGCGGGCGACGCTGTCGTCCAGGCTGACCCCGAACTGCGCGAATTCATGCGGCAGGAAGGCCCGCGCGAAGCCGAGCTCGAGCCGCCCCTCCGAGATCGCATCGAGCATCCCGGCCTCGCCCGCGATCTTGAGCGGGTGGTTGAAGGCCGGCAGCGCCGCGCCGACGGTGAGCCGCGCCTGCTTCGTCCGCGCCGCCGCGGCGGTGAGGAACAGCAGCGGGTTCGGGCTGTAGCCGCCATAGGGCAGGAAGTAGTGCTCGACCGTGCGCACATTGGTGAAGCCGCAGGGATCGCACAGCTCGACGAGCTTGAGCGCCTCGGCGAAATACTGTGCGGCAGGCTTCTGCTCGGGCGCGACGTCGGGGAAGAATTGGATGCCGAATTCCATGGCGTTCCTCTCGCAAGGGCCTGTGGCGGCTTTGCAAAAAAGCTAGATGCGCGCGGCGCGGCCCGACTTGATCTGGATCAATTACGGTCGTGCGACAGAATGGCGCACGGGCGGGGCCGGTCGCCGCCGCGAGCCCGTGCCAAACGTCCCCTGCGAGTCGGCGCGAGCGACGGCTTGGACCGGCGCCGGTGCCGGCCCACCTCCGGCAAAGCCGCGTTGCGGGGCCGGCCCCGTTCTGCCATTATCCGCGCCGCCGTGCGGGGGCGGGCGCCGGCATCCGGAAGAGCCGGAGTGGCGGACGAATATGTTCGATTTCGCATGGTCCGAAATGGCCCTCATCGCCGTGGTGGCGCTGATCGTCATCGGCCCCAAGGACCTGCCCCGCGTGCTGCGCACGGTCGGCATCTGGGTGCGCAAGGCGCGCGCCATCGCGCGCGAGTTCCAGGGCAGCATCGAGGACATGGTGCGCGAAGTGGAGCTCGACGAGGTGAAGCGGCATGTCGAGCAGGCGACGCGCTTCAACCTCGAGGAGGAGTTCACCAAGACGGTCGATCCCGAGGGCGAATTGCGGCGCTCGCTTGCCGAGCCCGTCCTGGCGAACCCGCTGGCCGATGCGCCGCCGGCGAGCGCGCCGGCCATCTTGCAGCCCGCCGAAGCATTGCCGCTGCCGGCGCCCGCGCCGGAAGCAAGCGGACCGCAGCACGCGGAGCCCCCGAAATCCTCGGGCGGCTTGGCCTAACGCAGCATCATGACCGACCCCGAAGGCGAGCTCGAAGCGGGCAAGATGCCGCTGCTCGATCATCTGATCGAGCTGCGCCGGCGCCTCATCTATTCGGCGCTGGCCTTTATGGTGATGTTCGGGCCGTGCTGGTATTTCAGCAAGACCATCTACAATTTCCTGGCGCAGCCGCTCTATCGCGCCATGGGCGACCAGGCCGGGCGCCATCTCATCTACACCGATCTGACGGAAGCCTTCTTCACCAATCTGCGCGTGGCGTTCTGGGGGGCGTTCTGCCTCGCCTTCCCGATCATCGCGAGCCAGATCTGGATGTTCGTGGCGCCCGGGCTCTACAAGCAGGAGCGCCGCGCCTTCCTGCCCTATCTGGCCGCGACGCCCATTCTCTTCATCACCGGCGGGGCGCTGGTCTATTACGTGATCTTTCCCGTCGCCTGGCGCTTCTTCCTGAGCTTCGAGACGCCCGGCGGCAACGGCACCTTGCCGATCGAGCTCGAGCCCAAGGTGAGCGAGTACCTGACCCTGGTGATGCGGCTCATGCTCGCCTTCGGCCTGGCCTTCCAGCTGCCGGTGCTGCTCACCCTGATGGCGCGCGTCGGCCTCGTCACCGCGGCCGGTCTGGCATCGAAGCGGCGCTATGCCGTCGTCATCATTTTCATCGTGGCGGCGGTGCTGACCCCGCCCGACATCTTCAGCCAGGTGTCGCTCGCCGTGCCGCTGCTGCTGCTCTTCGAGATCTCGATCTTCTCCTGCCGTATCGTCGAGAAGAAGCGCGCCGCGCGCGAAGCCGCCGAAGCGGCCGGGCTCGGCACATGAACCGGGCCTGAAGGCAGATGTTCGACGTCAAATGGATCCGCGAGAATCCCGAGGCCTTCGACCGCGGCCTCGCCCGCCGCTTCCTGCCGCCGCAAGCGGCGGGCATTCTCGACCTCGATCGGCAGTGGCGCCAGGCGCAGACCCGAGCCGAGCAGATCCAGGCCGAGCGCAACCGTCTCTCCAAGGAGATCGGTGCCGCCAAGGCCAAGGGCGCGGATGCCGGCGCGCTGCTGAAGCGCGTCGCCGAGAGCAAGGACGAGGAAGCGCTGCTCGAAGGCGAGGCGCAGCGCCTGCGCGCCGCGATCGATGGGGCGCTCGCGCTCTTGCCCAACCTTCCCGCCGAGGATGTGCCGGATGGGGGCGATGCCGCGCACAACGTCCTCGTCCGCACGCACGGCACGCCGCCTGTTTTCGCGTTTCCGGCGAAGGACCATGCCGCCTTGGGCGAGGCGCTGGGCATGATGGACTTCGCGCGCGCGGGCAAGCTCTCGGGCGCGCGCTTCGTCGTGCTGAGCCGCGATCTCGCGCGGCTCGAGCGCGCGCTCGGGCAATTCATGCTCGACCTGCACACGCGCGAATTCGGCTACACCGAGATCGCGCCGCCGCTCTTGGTGCGCGACGAGACCGCGTTCGGCACCGGCCAACTGCCGAAATTCGCCGATGATCTCTTCCGCACGACCACCGGCCTCTGGCTCATCCCGACGGCGGAAGTGCCGCTGACCAATCTCGTTGCCGATGCGATTCTCGAGGACGCGGCGCTGCCCCTGCGCGTCACCGCCTGGACGCCGTGCTTCCGCTCCGAGGCGGGCGCCGCCGGCAAGGACACCCGCGGCATGATTCGCCAGCATCAGTTCAACAAGGTCGAGCTGGTCTCGATCGCCCATCCCGCGCGCTCGGCCGAAGAGCACGAGCGCATGACCCAATGCGCCGAAGAGGTGCTGAAGCGGCTCGGACTGGCCTATCGGGTCATGCTGCTCTGCGCCGGCGACATGGGGGCTGCGGCGCGCAAGACCTATGACATCGAGGTCTGGCTGCCCGGCCAGAACGCCTATCGCGAGATTTCGAGCTGCTCCAATTGCGGCGACTATCAGGCGCGGCGGATGAAGGCGCGGTTCCGCCCGAGCGGCGGCAAAGGCACCGCTTTCGTCCACACCCTCAACGGCTCCGGCCTCGCCGTCGGCCGCACGCTCATCGCGGTGATGGAGAACCATCAGCAGAGCGACGGCACCATCGCGGTGCCCGATGCGCTCAGGCCCTATATGGGCGGGCTCGCGGTGATCGGCGGCAATGTCTGAGCCCGCCATCGACCTCGCCACGGCGCGCATCCTCATCTCCAACGACGACGGCATCGAGGCGCCCGGGCTCAAGCTCTTGACCCGGGTGGCGCGCACGCTCGCGCACGATGTCTGGGTGGTGGCGCCGGAGACCGAGCAGAGCGGCGCCAGCCACTCGCTGACGCTGCATCGGCCGCTGCGCATCCGCAAGCTCGGGCCGCGGCGCTTCGCCGTCGATGGCACGCCGACCGATTGCGTGCTCCTCGCAGTCAATGCAATCCTGCGCGACAAGCGGCCGACCCTGATGCTTTCGGGCATCAACGCCGGCGGCAATATGGGCGAGGACGTGACCTATTCCGGCACCATCGCCGCAGCGATGGAGGCGACCTTGCTCGACGTGCCGGCGATCGCCTTGAGCCAGCACATCGGCGATGGCGGCCGCGTTCAATGGGCGACCGCCGCAACCTATGTGCCCGAAATCATCCGCCGCCTGACCGCCTTGGCCTGGCCGCGCCACACCCTGATCAACGTCAATTTCCCGGATGTGCCGCCGGACCAGGTCAAAGGGATCGTCGCGGCGGCGCAGGGCCGGCGGAAGATCGGCGACAATCTGAGCGAGCGCATCGATCCGCGCGGCCGGAGCTACTATTGGATCGGGCCGATGCGCGACGAGGCGCCGACCCAACTCGGCACCGATGTGCGCGCGGTCGACGAGGGCAATGTGGCGCTGACGCCGGTCTCCCTCGACCTCACCAATACAAAGGCGCTCGCCGCGCTCAGGAAGGCCTTTCCGTGACGCAAGCGGTTTCGGAACAGGCGGTGCGCCTCGTCATGGAGCTGCGCCGCGGCGGGGTCGCCGACACGCGCGTTCTCGGCGCCATCGAGCGCGTGCCGCGCGAGCTTTTCGTTCCCGCGGCCTTTCGCGACCGCGCTTACGAAAATGTCGCGCTGCCGATCGCGCATGGACAGACCATCAGCCAGCCGCTGGTGGTCGCGCTGATGACCGAGGCGCTCGAACTCGACAAGCGCCACAAGGTGCTCGAGATCGGCACCGGCTCCGGCTACCAGGCGGCGGTGCTGGCGAAGCTCGCCCGCCGCGTCTTCACCATCGAGCGCCACCGCGGCTTGCTCAAAGAGGCGGAGCAGCGCTTCGCGGCGCTTCGGCTCCACAACATCACCACGCGGTTCGGCGACGGCAGCAAGGGCTGGCCCGAACAAGCGCCGTTCGAGCGCATCATCGTCACCGCCGCGGCGCCGGAGATGCCGGGGAAGCTATTGGACGGCCTTGCCGAGGGCGGCATTCTCGTGGCGCCGATCGGCGAGGAGCGCCGCGATCAGCAACTCGTGCGCGTGCGCCGCCACGGCGGCGGCTTCGTCACCGAGGAGCTCGGGCTGGTGCGCTTCGTGCCGCTGGTCGAAGGCCTGCCGCGGCAAGCGCAAATCCCGACTGCATGAATGTCTTGCGTGCTTCGAGACGGCCGCACTGATTCCATCCAGCCGAAGCCGGGACTAGACTGGGACCCATGTTGCGCCTTGCGCTTCGACTCTGCCCGGCAATCGCGGTTCTCGCGCTTGGGCTCGCGGGTTGCGTGCCGCGCCAGGGCGGCCCGGCGCCAGTGGAGTTCCATGGCCTGCCGAGCGCCGCCGCCGCTCCGGCTCCTTCGCCAAGCGCGGCGCTGCCTCCCGACAAGGTGACGGTTGCGCCGGGCGAAACGGTCTATGGCCTGGCGCAGCGCTATCGCGTGCCGGTGCGCTCGCTGATCGAAGCCAATGGGCTGCGGCCGCCCTACCGGCTTGCGGCGGGGTCGGTTCTGGTTCTGCCGCGGACCGGCTCTCATGTCGTTCGTTCCGGCGAGACGCTCGAAGACGTGGCCAGCCTCCACCACGTCGAAATCAGCACGCTCGCCAGCACCAATCGTCTGGCGCCGCCCTATGTGCTCAACGGCGGCCAGTCCCTGATCTTGCCGGCGCCGGTCGAAACGGC
>DATNIY010000058.1:0-11321 GCA_035604195.1 Allostellaceae bacterium | reverse complement strand
CGGAGCGGATGCTTTACGAGACCTTCGGCTCGAGCGGGCGCTACGCTGCCGAGCCGTTCCTGGTCCGCGTCCCCCGTCTGGGCCTCGAGGTCGAGGTGGCGCAGAACATCACCATGCTCGATGCGCTCGAGGCCGCAGGGGTGGGCGTGCTCGCGGATTGCCGGCGCGGCGAATGCGGGTTGTGCATGCTGGACGTGGTTGCGATCGAAGGTAAGATCGACCACCGGGACGTCTTCCTCAGCCAGCGGCAGCACGCGGAAAACCGCAAGATCTGCAGCTGCGTCTCGCGCGCCGTCGGCGGCGCGATTACCATCGACCCGCCCTGGCGCGGCGATCCCGTGCTCGAGTGACGCGCCCGTTGGAACTTTTTTTAAGTCCGGTCCTTGCCGGATAAACGGAGTTGGGGTGTGGTGATGCCGGCGCGGACCGCCGGAGTTTCCGGCCCAAGGTGGAAACCTTGAGGCGAGCGATGGATTAGAGGGGAGACGGCAAATGAAACGTCGCGCTGTGCTGATGCAGGCGGGACTGGGTCTTGTCATGGGATCCACGATGCTGAGCCGGCCGTTCGCCGCAGCGGCACAATCGTTCGAAAAGGTGACGGTGCGGCTCGACTGGACCACCGCCGGCCATCATGCGCCGTTCTACCTTGCCTTGCGGAAAGGCTGGTTCCGGGATGCGGGCATCGATGCCGACATCCAGCAGGGCAACGGCTCGGTCACGACGGTCCAACTCGTCGCTGCAGGCAATATCGATCTCGGGCACGCCAATCTCGCGGTTATGATGCAGGGGCGCGACAAGGGCATGCCGGTGCGCGCCATCGCCAACTTCGTTCGCAAGAACGATACCGGCCTCATCGTTCCGATCGACAGCGCAATACGCTCGCCGAAGGATCTCGCCGGCAAGAAGCTCCTTTACACCGCGGGCTCGCTCGAGGCGCCCTTCCTCGACAAGTTCCTCGCCATTGGCGGGCTCAAGCGCGACCAGGTCGAGCTTGTCAGCGTCGATGCCGCCGGCAAGATGCCGGCCTATTTGCGGGGCGAGGGCGACGGCCAGTTCACCTCGGTGCCGTATGGGCTTCCCTACACCGCGTCGCGGCCCTCGCGCGGCATCCTCTTCGCCGATCAGGGGCTGCAATTCCCGGGCTTCGGACTGCTCTCGACCGACGACAAGATCAAGGAGCGCGGCGCAGCGCTCGGCAAGTTCGCGACCGCCGTGGCGGGCGCTTGGGAATACATCAACGCCGGGCATCAGGACGAGGGCGTGCAGGCGATTCTCGCGGCGAAGCCGAACGACAAGCTCGATCCCAAGATCTTGCGCGCTCATATCGACGCGTTCGGTCCCTATCTCACCACCGCCGCAACCAAGGCGCTGCCGATCGGCGTAATGGCCGAGAGCGACTTCGAGCTCGCGGTGAAGTTGATGAAGGAGGTCGATCTCATGAAGCCCTCCTTCCAGGCAAGCGATTTCTATACCAACCGACTGCTCGACCAGGCGAAGATCAAGCACCTCGGCAGCGTCTGAGGAGGAACAAGACATGGCGAAGAGCGAATTCCGCAGAGAGCTCGAGGAGACGATCCAGCAGCGTCACTCCAAGGTCCATCCGTGGAGCGAGGCCTGGGTCGCGGGCCGTTTGAATCGCCGCCTTCTCGGCGAATGGACGAAGCAGCACTATCATTATGTCGATCCGACGGTGCGGCTTTACGGGCGCATCCTGTCGAACTGCCCCGACGACGAGGCGCGCGCCTTGATCCTCGAGAGCCTTAACGAGGAGGAAGGCGTGCTCGGCACCGAGGGGTTCGCGGCGGCCAGGCATGCGGAGCTGCTGCTGCAGTTCGCCGAGCATTGCGGCTTCGCGCGCGCCGACATCAAGAACGCGCCGGCCAAGGGCGAGGTGCTGCCGGAGACGCTGGGGCTGCAGTCCTGGTGCTACCGCCAGTCGCACCGCCCGTTCGTCGAGGCGCTGGCGACGATCTTCGTCGGACTGGAATCGCAGGTGCCGCAGATCTATGCGCGCACCACCCCGCCGCTCATCGAGAAATACGGCTTCAGCCAGGACCAGGTGCTGTTCTTCCGCCTCCATATCGAGGCCGACACCGAGCACGGCGAGCGCGGCTTCGAGATTCTCGAGCGGCACGCGACGACGCCGGAGATCAAGACAAAATGCCTGCGGCTGGTGCGCGAGGCGACGATGATGCGGCGGCTTTATCTCGACGGGCTCTACCGCAAGTACCTCGCCGAGCCGCAGGCTGCGGCAGCGGAATAGCAGCGAACCGGAGGACCCCTTGCTCACCTATCGTAGCCTGAGCCTCACCGAGGCCCAGCTCATCCTCGATGCCGCGCAGAAGAAATGCGAGGAGATCGGCGCGCTCGAAGTGTTATGCGTCGCCGATCCCGCCGGCTATCCGATCGCCCTTCGCCGGCTCGACGGCGGCAAGGTCACGAGCGTGCAGATTGCCCTGAACAAGGCCTTCACCGCCGCTGGCCACCGCAAGCCCACGCATGTCTACAAGAACGCGCAGCCCGGCGGCGATGCCTTTGGCATCTTCACGCAGCACGAGGGGCGGTTCACCACGTTCGTCGGCGGCTTTCCCATCATGGTCGACGGGCAGGTGGTCGGCAGCATCGCTGCCTCGGGCGGCAACGCCGAAGAGGACACCGCGGTCTGCGAAGCCGGCATTGCCGCCTTCATGAAGCAGCTGAAATAGCTGCATCGCGCCGCGCGCAATGAGGCGATTACCAGCGGTGACGCGGCGCTGAAAGGACCGAACGAACGGGGGGCCTAAAAAAGCTCGATTCGGACGACTTCGACGACAACCCCGAGCCGTGGCAAGACAAAGACTTGCTTAATATCGCGATGTTTAGTCTCGGCCGACGGCTCCGCGCTCAGAACCGCAGCTGCTTCACCTGGACGACATTGGGGAGGGCGCAGACATGCGCGAGCACGAGCTCGTCGATCGGCTGATCGACTTGCGCCAGGCAGATCGCGTCCTGGCCCGGCCCGGCGCGGCCCAGATGGAAGGTCGCGATGTTGATGCCCGCTTCGCCCAAGGTGCGGCCCAAATTGCCGATGAAGCCCGGCTTGTCCTTGTTGCGCACGAACAGCATGTGCGGGCCGAGCTCGGCCTCCATTGGGATGTTCTCGATGTCGACGATGCGCGGCTTGTCGCCGCCGAAGAGCGTGCCGGCGACGCTGCGGGTGCGCCGCTTGGTCGTGACGGTTACCCGCACCAGCGTGTGAAAATCGGTGGGCTCGCTGCTGCGCGTCTCGCTGACGCGGATGTCGCGCTCGCGGCAGATCACCGGCGCGTTCACCATGTTCACGGTATCGAGCTGCGGCGCCAAGAGGCTCGTAAGCGCGATCGCGGTCAAGGGCTTGACGTTGAGCTCGCCGACATGGCCCGCATATTCGATGGCGACGCTCATCAGCTCCGATTCGGTGAGCTGGCCCGCGAAGCTGCCGAGCTGCTCGACAAGCCGCATATAGGGCTTGAGCCGCGCCGCCTCCTCGGCCGAGAGCGAGGGCATGTTGAGCGCATTCACCACCGCGCCGGTGTTGAGGAAATCGGACATCTGCTCGGCGATCTGCAGCGCCACGTTCTCCTGCGCCTCGGTGGTGGAGGCGCCGAGATGCGGCGTCGCGATGACGTCGTCGCGGCCGAACAGGATGTTGCTCTTGGCGGGCTCGACCGGAAAGACGTCGAGCGCGGCGCCGGCGACATGGCCCGAATCGAGCGCCGCCTTCAGATCCTCCTCGACGACGAGGCCGCCGCGTGCGCAATTGATGAGTCTGACGCCCTTGCGCATCTTGGCAAGCGCGCGCGCATCGATGATGTTGCGGGTGGCGTCGGTCAAGGGCGTGTGCAAGGTGATGAAATCGGCCCGCGCATAGAGCTCGTCGAGTTCGACCTTGTCGACGCCGAGCGCGAGCGCGCGCTCTTCCGACAGGAACGGGTCGTAGGCGATCACCTTCATCTTGAGGCCGATGGCGCGTTCGGCGACGTTAGAGCCGACATTGCCGCAGCCGATGACGCCGAGCGTCTTGCCGGTGAGCTCGACGCCCATGAAGCGCGACTTCTCCCATTTTCCCGCCTGGGTCGAGCGGTCGGCGGCCGGCAGTTGCCGCGCCAGCGCCAGCATCAGCGCGATCGCGTGCTCGGCCGTGGTGATGGAATTGCCGAAGGGCGTGTTCATCACGACGATGCCGCGCTGCGTCGCCGCAGCCACATCGATGTTGTCGACGCCGATGCCGGCGCGGCCGATCACTTTGAGGTTCGTGGCCTGCTCGAGCAGCGCCTTGGTCGCCTTGGTCGCCGAGCGCACGGCGAGCCCGTCATATTTGCCGATGATCTTCTTGAGATCATCCGGCGACAGCCCGGTCATGACATCGGCATCGACGCCGCGCTCGCCGAAGATCTGGACGGCGCGCGGACTCAAATCGTCGGAGATCAGCACTCTCGGCATGACAGGTTCCCGCTATCAAAAAGGGGAGAGGGGCGCGCTCACGCCGCGGCGGCGCGGCGGATCTCGGCGAAGGCCCAATCGAGCCAGGGCAGCAGCGCCTCGATGTCGCTGCGCTCGACCGTCGCGCCGCACCAGATCCTGAGGCCCGGCACGGCATCGCGATGGCCGGCGATGTCGTAGGCGACGCGCTCGCCATCGAGCATGGCTTCGAGCCGCTTCACTTGCGCCCATTGTGCGTCGCGCGCGAGCTGGGCAAACCACGGATCCACGATCTTGAGACAGACCGAGGTCGAGGAGCGGATCGCCGGGTCGGCGGCAAGAAAATCGATCCACGGCGTGCGCTCGACCCAGGCGGCAATCGCCGCGAGATTGGCGGCGCTGCGCGCCTTCAGCGCCGGGAACCCGCCCAGGGACTCGGCCCATTTGAGGCCGTCGATCGCATCCTCGACGACCAAGAGCGACGGCGTGTTGATGGTGTCGCCCTGGAAGATCGCCTCGTTGAACTTGCCCTTCGCGGTCATGCGAAAGATCTTGGGCAAGGGCCAGGGCGGCGTGTGACTGTCGAGCCGCGCAACGGCGCGCGGGCTCAATACGAGCATGCCGTGCGCCGCCTCGCCGCCCAAGACCTTCTGCCAGGACCAGGTGACGACGTCGAGCTTGTCCCAGGGCAGATCCATGGCGAAGACCGCCGAGGTCGCATCGCAAATGGCGAGGCCCTTGCGGTCGCTTTTGATCCAGTCGGCGTCGGGCACGCGCACGCCCGAGGTCGTGCCGTTCCAAGTGAAGACCACGTCGTGCTCCCAATCGACCGCGGCAAGATCGGGAATCTCGCCATAGGGCGCGCGCATCGCCCGGGCATCGGCGAGCTTCAATTGCTTGGTCACGTCGGTGACCCAGCCCTCGCCGAAGCTCTCCCATGCCAGCACATCGACGCCGCGCGCGCCCAAGAGCGACCACAGCGCCATCTCGACGGCGCCGGTGTCGGAGGCCGGCACGATGCCGACGCGATAGTCGGCGGGGATGGCGAGAATGGCGCGCGAGCGGGTGACGACGTCCTGCAGCTTGGCCTTGCCGGCCTTGGCGCGATGCGAGCGGCCCAAGAGCGCGCCTTTGAGCGCCTCGAGCGTCCAGCCGGGACGCTTTGCGCAAGGACCAGAGGAGAAGCAGGGATTGGCGGGCCGGACGAGCGGCTTCATGGCCTATTCCTTCCAGAATAGATGCGACCCGTTGGGGGGCCGTGTCCCGCCGGTGAAAATAGAGACGCGCGGCGGCGGCGTCAATTGCCGTCGCCGCCGGACCCCCTGTCGCGGCATTGCGCCGCAGGCCCTGGACCGAGATTACCGATGGCGGAGCCGCCTAACGCTGCGCCGACGCCTCTTCCTGCGCCGGCCGGCGGCGCAGCAAAACGATCGGACGCGCCGACAGGACCTCCTCGCCGTGCTGGTTAAAGGAACGGAAGATGACCCGCATCACGCCGCGGTCGGGCTTCGAGCGCGACGGTTGCTTTTCCAGAACCTCGATCTCGACGTGAATCGTATCCCCGGCGCGCACCGGCTTCAGCCAGCGCAACTCGTCCCACCCCGGCGACCCCATGCTCGCGGTGAGACAGCCGCTGTCCCAGAGCATGCGGAAGCTGAGCGCCAGCGTCTGGAAGCCGCTGGCGATCAGGCCGCCGTAATTCGATTGGCGTGCCGCCTCGACATCGATGTGGAAGGGCTGCGGATCATGGACCAGCGCGAAGTCGAGGATCATGCTCTCGGTCATGGTCACGCCGCGCGTCGTCAGACGCTCGCCGACCGCGAAATCCTCGAAATAACGTTCGGTCATCGGCCACCTGCAGGTTGCGCCGGCCACGATATCGTGCCCGCGCCGCCGCGCAAGCCGCTTTGCCGCTTCTCAGCCTTGCCGAATGATGGTGTGGGCGTGGTTGAGCGGACCGTGCCCGCGCCCCAGGCCCGGCGCGGTCCGAATCGCCTCTTGCACATAGGCGTGCGCGCGCTCGACGGAAGGGCGAAAGGCGAGGCCCTGCGCCAAGCTCGCGGCGATGGCCGAGGCGAATGTGCAGCCGGTGCCGTGCGTCGAATTCGTGGCGATGCGGCGCGCCTCGAGCACGAAGCTCTGGCGCGCGTCGAGGGCAAGATCGTAGAGCACCTCGCCCGGCAGATGGCCGCCGGTCAAGACGACGGATTTGGCGCCCATTTCCAAGAGCCGCGCCGCCGCAAGCCGCATGTCCGCGAGCGAGGCGATGGCGCAGCCGGCCAGCGCCTCCGCCTCCGGCACGTTGGGCGTCAGCACAGTCGCCCGCGGGATAAGCCGGCGCTTCAGCGCCAGGACGCCCGCTTCGGCGAGGAGTCGCGCGCCGCTCGAGGCGATCATGACGGGATCGACCACCAGCGGCACGACCGGCGCGTCGGCATCGAGACCATCCGCGACGGCCTCGACGATGTCGGCATCGACCAGCATGCCGGTCTTGATGCAGTCGGCGCCGATGTCGCGCAGCACCGCGCTCATCTGCCGGCGGACGAAGCCAGGCTCGACCGGCACGATGCCGTGCACGCCGAGGGTGTCCTGCGCGGTCAGTGCGGTGATTGCGGTCGCGGCATAGGCGCCCAATGCCGTCACCGTCTTGATGTCTGCCTGGATGCCGGCGCCGCCGCCCGAATCCGAGCCGGCGACGATGAGCACGCGGCCCTTCATTCGGCCGCGCTTTCCTCCGCCATGCCGGCCGCAAGGACGGAAGCCGCGATCTCCTCGACCACCGCCGCGACGAGTGCCTCGTCCTCGCCCTCCGCCATGATGCGAATGAGCGGCTCGGTGCCGGACATGCGGACCAGGAGCCGGCCAGTGGCGCCGAGCCGTTCTTCGCCGGCCTTGATCGCGTCGCTGACGGCGCCGCTCTCCAGCGGCGCGCCGCCGGCGAAGCGGACATTGCGCAACAACTGCGGCACCGGGGTGAAGACGTTGCAGACCTCGCTGGCCGGCGCGCCGGTCTCGACGATTGCCGCCAGCACCTGAAGCGCGGTGATGAGGCCGTCGCCGGTGGTGGAATAATCGCCGAGAATGATGTGGCCGGACTGCTCGCCGCCGAGATTGCTGCCGATGCGGCGCATCTCCTCGACGACATAGCGGTCGCCGACCGCCGTCCGCGTCAGCGCGATGCCGTGCTGACCCAGATGCCGCTCGAAGCCCAAATTCGACATCACGGTGGCGACGGTCCCGCTCGCGGCGAGGCGTCCGCTGCCATGCCAATTGAGCGCGATGAGCGCCATCAGCTGGTCGCCATCGAGCAACCGCCCGCGCTCGTCCACCATCAGCAGACGGTCGGCGTCGCCGTCGAGCGCCAAGCCGAGATCGGCGCGCTCTTCGATCACCGCGCGCTGCATCGCCGCGGTCGCGGTGGTGCCGCAATCGCGGTTGATGTTGAGGCCGTTGGGCGAGACGCCGAGCGGCACGACCTCGGCCCCCAATTCCCATAGGACGGTGGGCGCCACCTTGTAGGCGGCGCCGTTGGCGCAATCGACGACGACCTTGAGCCCGTCGAGCCGCAGGCCGCGGGGGAAGGTGTTCTTGACGAACTCGATGTAGCGGCCGCCGGCATCCTCGAGCCGCTTGGCGCGGCCGAGCCCGTGCGCATCGGCGCGCCACTCGCCGGCGCGTCCGACCTGGGCCTCGATCGAGGCCTCCATATCGTCGGACAGCTTGTAGCCGTCGGGCCCGAAGAGCTTGATGCCGTTGTCCTCGTAGGGATTGTGCGAGGCCGAGACCATGACGCCGAGATCGGCCCTGAGGCTGCGAGTCAGCATGGCGATGGCTGGCGTCGGCAGCGGCCCCACCAGCACCACATCCATGCCCATGGCGATGAAGCCGGCGGTGAGCGCGGGCTCGATCAAATAGCCCGAAAGCCTGGTGTCCTTGCCGATGACGACGAGGTGGCGATGATCGCCGCGGCGCAGCACCAAGCCCGCCGCCATCGCCACTTTGAGGGCGGTGTCGGCGGTCATCGGCTCGCTGTTCGCGGTGCCGCGGATGCCGTCGGTGCCGAAGAGTTTGCGTGCCATCCCCAGTTCCTGCCCCAATTGTTATAGCGTGCCGGGAATGTGCGCGAGAGGGCTCAAAAAGGCATTAACCGCGCGCGGAGGAATCGCCCCCATTCGCGGGGGCCCGCTCAGGTGACTCCAAGGAAACGCGAAGTCAGCCGCCGCCGGGCTGCGGCTCGGGCTCGAAGCCACCGGCCGCCTTGTCGCGGCCCGCCGGCGGCACGGAGGAGCGCCGCCCCGGAGCGGTCCGCGCCGGCTCTTCGACCGCCGGCCCGGTATCGCGGACGATCTTCTCGCCGCGAATGACGCGCCGAATCTCGTCGACGGACAGGGTCTCGAATTCCAAGAGGCCCTTGGCCAGCGCATGCAGCTCGTCGATGTGCTCGGTGAGAATGGTGTGCGCCGCGCGCTCGCCGGCCTCGACGATGCGGCGGATCTCCTCGTCGATGGTCTTGGCGGTCGCCTCGGAGACATTCTTGCGCTGCGTCACGGAGTGGCCGAGGAAGACCTCCTCCTCGTTCTCGCTGTAGCGCAGGGGACCGAGCCGGTCGCTGAAGCCGAATTCCGTCACCATGCGGCGCGCGAGATTGGTGGCGCGGCGGATGTCATCGGACGCGCCGGTCGTGACCTTTTCGGGGCCGAAGATCAGCTCCTCGGCGACGCGGCCGCCAAACAGGCTCGCCATCATCGCCTCGAGCTCGAGCTTCGACTGGCTGTACTTGTCGCGCTCGGGCAGGAACATGGTGATGCCCAATGCGCGGCCGCGCGGAATGATCGTCACCTTGTGCAGGGGCTCGTGGCCCTCGGCATAGAGCATGACCAGCGCATGCCCACCCTCGTGATAGGCGGTGAGCTTCTTCTCGTCCTCGGTCATCACCATGGAGCGCCGCTCGGCGCCCATCATGACCTTGTCCTTGGCGTACTCGAATTCGGCCATGGTCACCGAGCGCTTGCCCTTGCGCGCGGCCATGAGCGCCGCCTCGTTGACCAAATTCGCAAGGTCGGCGCCGGAGAAGCCGGGCGTGCCGCGCGCGATGATGCGCGGATCGACATCCGAGGCCAGCGGCACCTTGCGCATATGGACCTTGAGAATCTTCTCGCGCCCGACGACGTCGGGATTGGGCACCACGACCTGGCGGTCGAAGCGGCCGGGCCGCAACAGCGCGGGATCGAGCACGTCGGGCCGGTTGGTCGCGGCGATCAGGATCACGCCTTCATTGGCCTCGAACCCGTCCATCTCGACGAGGAGCTGATTGAGCGTCTGTTCGCGCTCGTCATTGCCGCCGCCGAGCCCGGCGCCGCGGTGCCGGCCGACGGCGTCGATCTCGTCGATGAAGATGATGCAGGGCGCGTTCTTCTTGCCCTGCTCGAACATGTCGCGCACGCGCGAGGCGCCGACGCCGACAAACATCTCGACGAAGTCCGAGCCGGAGATGGTGAAGAACGGCACATTCGCCTCGCCGGCGATGGCGCGCGCCAGCAGCGTCTTGCCGGTGCCGGGCGGGCCCACCAGCAGCACGCCTTTCGGGATCTTGCCGCCGAGGCGTTGGAACTTCTGCGGGTCCTTGAGGTACTCGACGATTTCCTCAAGCTCCTGCTTCGCCTCGTCGATGCCGGCGACGTCATCGAAGGTGATGCGGCCGACCTTCTCGGTGAGGAGCCGCGCCCGCGACTTGCCGAAGCCCATGGCGCGGCCGCCGCCGCCCTGCATCTGGCGCATGAAGAAGATCCACACGCCGATCAACAGCAGCATCGGGAACCACGAGATCAGGATGCCGAAGAGCGAGGGGACGTTTTCGTCCGCCGGCGCGGCGTGGAAGTTCACGCCGTGATCGAGGAGCCGGGTCACCAGATTGGGATCGTTGGGCGAGAAGGTGGAGAAGGAGCGCCCGTCGCTGAACTTGCCGCTGATGGTGTTGCCCTGGATCGTGACCTCGCGGACCTGACCCTTGTTTACGTCATTGATGAATTCGGAATAGCCGACGCCATTCTGCGGCGTGTGCGTCGCCGAACTCTGAAAGAGATTGAAGAGCGCGACCAGCAGCAGACCGATGATGATCCAAAGCGCGAGATTCTTACCGAAACTGTTCACAGTCCAGGCCTCTCCCGGGGCGCTAACCAATCCCACCTAGCACGGACACCGCCCGCAACATCGCTCGGGCCATGGGTCCATATCGCCGCCGCCTAAGCATAGTACATAAGATGCTTCCAGCCTTAAACAACTGTAAACCCGGCGCGCCCCAAAGGGCGAGCGGGACAAAAGAGCAGCGCCCGCAACACACCCCCCAAATTGCTGCCCTGCCTTTGATATTCGAGATGAGGTACGGCCAGGATCCCGGCGGCGTCGCGCAGCGCCGGCAGGCTCGGCCGAACCGCTGCGGGAAACCGCGCCGCGCTGCGCGCCGGTTCCGGCACCGCCGCCGCTCCGAGCGCCCCGAGGCTGAGACCGTCCGGCGCCGTGCGCGGCAGGGTCAGACGGAAACGTCCGTCCCAGAACGTTGCCGCACCAGGCATGACCGCCACATCCGGGGCCGCGGCGCTTAGCTCGCGACAAACGAGGACGCCGCCGCGCCGCGGCAAGACGCGGCAGCCGCCGAGCGTCTGCCCGCCGGCGATCCCGTCCGGCAGCAGGCGGTAGAGCCGCTCGAGCGAATTGAGCCGCGGCGGCTGCGCGGCGCCGGCGATCGTCGCGAGCAGCGCGGCCAGCCCGCGCAGCCCGATCTCCTCAGGCGCCGCCTTTAGCGCTGCCGGGTCCAGCCATGCGAAGCCCGCGGGGTCGAGGCGGATCGCGCATACCAGCACTGCCGATACCGCAGCCTCGAG
>DATNIY010000057.1:0-28678 GCA_035604195.1 Allostellaceae bacterium | reverse complement strand
CACGCCCTGTGCCATGTTGTTGCAGGCGACGCGATACATGCCGGCCGCCGCCGCCTCGACCGTCAGGCCCATCGGCGTAGCGATATTGGTTTCGATGGCGCGCCGCGCCGCGGCGGTGTCGAGTCTAATCTTGGCGCCGGCAAAATAGTCGGGGTCGAGATAGCCGAGGACGAGATTGGCGTCGGTCGTGGTGGGCAAGGTTCCGCCTTTGCCATAGCAAGCGGGTCCAGGAGCCGCACCGGCGCTCTGCGGTCCCATCCGTAGCAGGCCGCCATCGTCGAGCCACGCGATCGAGCCGCCGCCGGCGCCGATCGTGTGAATGTCGAGCATCGGCAACGCGATCTTATGACGCGCGATCTCGCCGTCGGTCACGGCGGCCGGGGGGCCAATGGCGACCGACGCCTCGAAGCTCGTCCCGCCCATGTCGGTCGTGATGCACCGGTCGGCCCCGAGGGCGCGCGCGTAGAATAGACCGGCGCCGGGTCCGCCTGCGGGTCCCGATAGCAGCGTGAGCGCCGCCTTCTCGCGGGCGACCTGCGGCGACATGACCCCGCCGTTCGACTGCATGATCAACAGGATGCCGTCGAAGCCGGCCTCCTTCAACGTCGTCACCAGCCGGCTGAGATAGTGGTTGAGCCTGGGGCCGACGTAGGAATTGAGGACGGTCGTGCTGACACGCTCATAAAATCGGATGGTCGGGAGCAGTCTCGTAGAGACGGTCAGATAGGCTTCGGGAAGCTCCTTTCGTATGAGCTCTTCGGCCGCCCGTTCATGAGCGGGATTGGCGAACGCGTTCATGAAACAGATCGACACCGCTTCGATCTTTTCGCTCTTTAACATGGCGATCGCCCGCCCGATGTCCTCGAGCGAAAGGGGCTTGATCTCGACGCCATTTCGATCCAGACGGCCGCCGATGCCGAAACGAAGATAGCGCGGCACCAGCGGCTTCACATTGGTGTAGTGGTTGTCGTATTGCCGTTCACGAATGCCCCGCCGCATCTCGAGCGCATCGCGCACGCCGCTGGTGGTGAGCAGCGCCGAACGTGCGCCCGTGTGGGTGAGCGTGGTATTGGTCGTTACTGTCGTCCCGTGAACGATGGTGTCGATGGAGGCGACGAACTGCCGGAAGCTTCCCTGCGGCATCAGGATCGGCGCTATTTCTCTCAAACCCGCGAGCACCGCCACCGACGAGTCCTCAGGCGTCGACAGGACCTTGTGAATCAACGTCTCGCGGCCATCGCCGGAGGCGATGAAATCCGTGAACGTTCCGCCAACGTCGATGCCGATCTTCAAACTCATGCCCGCCCCTACTTGTCGCCGACCTCGATGACCACGGCCATCGCCGTATCGCCCGCAGCGCATCCCGTGAACAGACCGTAGCCGCCGCCGCGAAGAACCAGTTCCTCGATCAGTTCGATGACCGCACGCGTCCCCATCGGCGCCTGTGGATGTCCCCAGACGAGCGAGCAGCCGTAGTTGTTCATGCGGGCCAGATCGACACCCATTTGTCGCGAAAACAAAACATCGTTCAGCGCGAACGGATTGTGGGTTTTGATTGCGTTCACGCGATCGATCGTCAGCCCGGCATCGTCCAACGCGCGCTGCGCCGCGGGGATCGGCGCTTCCGGCATATAGGCGAGGGCCGCGCGCGCGGCCCCGAACCCACGCAGATGGATCCGGATCTTGGGGTCGCGGCTCAATTCGCGAGCGCGCTCCGGCGTCGCGACGATGAGAGCGGCGTTGGCGTCCGCGGGATGGGTCTGCGCGCCGTAGGTCACGGTGCCGCCGTCGAGCACGGGCTTGAGCTTCGCGAGCGCTTCCGCGGTCGATAGTCTGATCCCTTCGTCGCTTGGAAGGGTTGCAACGGTCTTGCGGAAAGAAGGATCCGGCACCGCAAACGGCAGCGTCATGTAGCGTTTCTGAAATGCGCCGTCGTCGGCAAGCGCCTGGCGGTATTGGGCCTCGCGCTGGAGCACCACTTCGTGCTGCTGGGAGGTCGTGATCTGGTGCTTGGCGGCAACGTTCTCCGCCGTCTGCACCATCGCGTGGCGGCCGAGCGGATCGCAGTCAAAATTGTCCATGACCCAGTCTTCATGCGATCCGGTTCCGCCCGGCCCGCGCGGATTCGGGTAGTACAAATGCGGCCCATTCGAGGTGCGGTCGCACGTCACCGCGAGCGTGACATCGGACAGTCCGGCATCGACCTCTTCTACGGCAGCCAGCAAGACCCGCGCGCCGGTCGCACAAGCCTGCATGATGGTCGGCCCGCCGACGTGGCCGAGGCCGGCCATCCCGGCGAGCCAGGGCAGTCCGTAGAACGAGTGCTTCTGCGGCACGCTGATCCCCAGCACGCCGTGATCGATCGCGTCGCTTGGAATGCGGCGACGCGCGAGTTCAGCCTTCACCACGAAGGCGGCAAACTCGATTGCGTGCAGATTGGAGAATGCCCCCTGCCAGCGCGCGAATGGCGTGCTCCAGTAGGCGCCATAAGGAATCTCGGCTTTTCGGTCCACGTTTCCTGCTTCCTGCTAATGGACGCTTTCGCGCTGTCGCTGTCGGAGCGACGTGTCGGAGAAGCCTGCGAGCAACTCGGCCTCGCACTGCTTGGCGCAGGCCATAGTGCGGGCTTTGACGTGGCCGAAGCCACGGATGCGCTCCGGCAATGCCGCGATTTCTGCGGCAAGCTCATAGTTCTGCGCGGTGAGTGCCGCAAGCAGATTGTCGATGGTTTGCTGGTATTCGCCGATCAGCCGTCGCTCCGCCCGTCTCTCGCCGGTGTAGCCGAAGACGTCGAGCCAGGTCCCGCGCAGGGCTTTCATCCGTGCGAGCAGGGGAAACAGATTGCCCATCCACGCGCCGAATTGCTGCTTGCGGAGGTGGCCGGTCGCGCGGTCTCGCCGCGCCAGCAGCGGTGGGGCCAGGTGGAAGCGGATCTTGTAGGCGCCGGAGAAATGCCGCTGCATCTCATGCGCGAACGTGCCGTCGCTATAGAGGCGAGCGACTTCGTACTCGTCCTTGATGGCGAGCAGCCGGAAATACCCGCGTGCAACCGCAAAGGCGAGCGGTCCGTCGCGCTGATCGACCCGGCGCTCGGCGGCGCGGACGCGATCGACGAGCGCGATATAGCGCTGCGCGTAGGCCGCATTCTGATAGGCCGTCAACTCGTCGGCGTAGCGGGAGACGAGCGCATCGAGGCTCGGTTCGTCAGCGCCGGCGCTCAGCGGGCGCAGCAACTGCTCGATCGCGGCAGGATCGTGCGCCGCCCGCCGCCCCCATGCGAAGGCGAGCCGATTGGCCTCGACGGCAGTGCCGTTGAGCGTGATCGCCTGCTCGATCGCATTGAAAGCCAGCGGCACCAGACCTTTTTGCCAGGCGAAACCCAGCATCACCATATTGGCGTAAATCGAAACGCCGAGCGCCTGTTCGGCAATTTCGGTCGCGGCGATGAACTCGCATTGCGATGCGCCGGCCGCCTGGGTGATGGCATCGCGGAGCGGATTGGTGTCAAGGTCGCTATCGGGATCAAGGCGCTGTTGCAGCGTCGGCACGAGATCGGCGTTGGCGATGACGCGCGTGCGGCCCGGCTCGATCTTGGCAAGTGAGACCGGATTGGCCGCCGTGACAAGATCGCAGGCGAGCATGAGCGTCGCGCGGCCATCCCCGATGCGCGAGGCGTGGCCGTCGTCGAGCCGGGAGTAAACGCGAACATGGGTCGACACGGCTCCGCCCTTGCGCGCAAGCCCGGTGTTGTCGAGCACCGAAGCGCCGTAGCCCGACATGTGCGCCGCCATCCCGAGCACGGCGCCGATGGTCATGACGCCGGTGCCGCCGATCCCCTCGATGACCATGTCGCAACGGCCGGCGAGCGTGGGCGCGGCGGGCAGCGGCAGGTTGAACTCGGCGGTCGCCACGGTCGGCGGTCGAAGCGCACCGCCCTCGATGGTGACGAAGCTTGGGCAAAATCCCTTGAGACAGGAGAGATCGGCATTGCAGGCCGACTGGTCGATCTCGCGCTTGCGCCCGAACGATGTCTCGACCGAGCGGATCGCCGCGCAACTCGATTGCTCGATGCAATCGCCGCAGCCTTCGCAGACACGGGTGTTGATGAACGCGCGCGCCGGCGGCGGCGGAACAATTCCGCGCTTGCGCCGGCGGCGTTTTTCCGTCGCACAGACCTGGTCGTAGATGATGGCGGACACACCCGGCCATTCCCGCAGTTCGCGCTGGATCGTGTCCAGTTCGTCGCGATGGTGCACGCTGACGCCGCTGCCCAGGGCCGATAGGCGCTTATGGCGGCCCTTCTCATCGGAGGCGATTGCGATGCGCTCGACGCCTTCCGCCAGCAGCTGACGCGCGATCTGCGGCACGCTGAACGCGCCCTCGACTGGCTGTCCGCCGGTCATGGCGGCCGCCTCGTTGTACAGCAGGCGAAAGGTGATGTTGTGTCCGGCAGCGACCGCGGCGCGAATGCCGAGACTGCCGGAATGCGCGTAGGTGCCGTCGCCGAGATTCTGGAAAACGTGCGCTGCCTCGACGAACGGCGCCATGCCGAGCCAGACCGCACCTTCGCCGCCCATCTGCGGCAAGAGTGCGGTCTTGCTGTCGGGCATCCACAAGCGCAGCGAGTTGCAGCCGATGCCGGCGATCGCGACACTGCCGTCCGGGACGCGCGTTGAAACGGCATGCGGGCAGCCGGCGCAAAAATGAGCGACCCGGATTTGGCTGGGCGCGCGCCGGACTTGGTGGTGCTGGCGCTCGATCGCCCCCAGCCGCTCGATCACGATGGCCGGCGGGGCGAAGCGGCCGAGGCGCTTGCCGAGCGCGAGCGCAACCACGCTCGGCGACAATTCGCCGCTTTCGGGCAGCAGGGGAGCGCCGTGCTCATCGCTCTTGCCGACAATGCGCGGCCGCCGGTCGGCAGACCAGTTGTAGGCAAGGTCCTTGATCTGCGGCTCGAGAACCGCGCGGCGTTCCTCGACGACAATGACCTCGTCAAGGCCTTCGAGGACGTCGCGGATGCGTTCCGGCTCGAGCGGCCACACCATGCCGACTTTATAAATGATGATACCGAGGGCGACGGCGACCGCCTCGTCGATGCCGAGCCGTGCCAGTGCCTCGCGCACGTCGCCATAGGCCTTGCCGGATGTGACGATCGCGAGCCGTGAGTTGCCACGGGCGCCGAACACCACCTCGTCGAGGGCATTGGCGCGCGCAAACGCCTTCGCCGCAGGCAGGCGCAAATTCAACAGGCGCGCATCCTGGTCCCAGCGGTTGTCCGGCCAGCGGGCGCTCAGCCCCTGTGGCGGCAGCGCAAAATCGTTCGGCAGCACGATTCGCGGCTCGTCGGGATCAACCGTTATGGTCGTGGTGCACTCGACCGTATCGGCGACAGTCTTGAGGCCGGTCCAAGTTCCGGCATAGCGCGACAACGCGATGCCGATCAGCCCGAAGCGCAGAATCTCGCTGACATTCGCCGGACTCAGGACGGGAATAGCGGCGGCGATGAAGGCCTGATCACATTGGTTTGGCAGCGTCGAGGAGGTCGCGCCCGGATCGTCGCCGGATATTGCGAGAACGCCGCCATGCGCCGACGCGCCGACCGCGTTGCCATGCTTGATTGCATCGCCGGAACGGTCGAGGCCGGGATTCTTCCCGTACCAGATGCCGAACACGCCCGTGAACTTGCCGCGGCCGATGGCGGCAATCTGTTGCGTGCCGGCGACGGCGGTCGCAGCGAGTTCTTCGTTGAGGCCGGGCTCGAAATGGATGTCGTTGGCTTTGAGCAGGGCTTGCACCTGCCAAAGCGCGGTATCGACGCCGCCGAGCGGCGAGCCGCGATAGCCCGAGATGAAGCCGCCGGTCGCGAGTCCCGCGCGTGCATCGCGCCGCCGCTGGTCGAGGGCGAGCCGAACAATCGCTTGCACGCCAGACAAAAAGACCGGTCCGCGTTCAAGCGTATATTTGTCGTCGAGTGATACGGACTTCATGGCTCCCTTCGGTGGCGCGCGCTCGCGGACTCGTTGCGGCGACTGGGCACCGTCGTATTCATAGCGCTTGGCCCGCGTCTTGTCTGCTTGGGGCAAGCGCGACCCAGGGTTGTCTAGGATCACCGGGGGCGGTACGGCCGCCGGCAGCGCTATGGTGTACTCCCATCAGCGCGGAACCTCAACGCTGCCGCCCCTTTCGGTGAATGGCGGTCTCGACCCGCATGCGAGCAAAGCGCCGGTCGTCCGCGATGCGAACGGCGACGGCGCGGGCAAGTGCCAGATGCGATAAGAAAGCGACTGTTCGGGACCTGGCCAGCCACGAGCCAAGCCACCTATGCCGCCCGTCATCCCTTGCGGTCGGTCGCCGAAAACTGGACCTGTACCGTGGCTGCGATCGCAGATGCCGCCCGGCGTCGGATTGCCGGCAATCGATCGAACAGCCGGCTCCGCATCGGTTATACTTCATCACAAAGAGCAAATTTTATCAATGGGTTGTGCATGGATGCTCAACTCATTGATTAGCATTTGCCGCGGCCCCTCGCGGCGCCGCCGCCGGCCAGCTACTCATTGATGGTCCGTTAAGCCCGCGCGGCTAGAGTTGCGCCACACCGGCGGGGCGCCGAGGGGCATGGGCGCGCCAACCGAAATTTCCGCCAAGGCAGGCGCCGCGATGAGAGACGAGTTTAGCGACGATTTCACGATGCGCGAGCGGCGCGAGCCCAAGCGCGGCGGCGCTCTCCGCTTGGCGCTGGTCTGGCTCGTCATCTGCGTCGTCGCCGCCTTCGCCGCGCCGGCCTTCGTCAACCACCTCAAAGGCAGCGCGCCGCAGCTTGTGGCGACCATGCCGGGCGCACGGGCGGCGACGAAGCCGCCGGCGGCACGCATCGCCAACACCGTGAGCATCCCCGTCGACCGCAGCGGCCACTACCTCTTGGACGCCGGGGTCAACGGCGGCTCGGTGCGCTTCCTGGTCGATACCGGCGCCACCTATGTCGTGCTCTCCGGCGCCGACGCCGAGGCCGCGGGCATCAACCGCAACCTCCTCACCTTCAATCAGCATCTCGTCACCGCGAATGGCGAGGCGCGCGGCGCGCTGGTGACCTTGCGCGAAATCCGCATCGGCCAGATGACGCAGGAGGAAGTTCCGGCGGTGGTGATGGACGGCGACGTGCCGGTGTCCCTCCTCGGCATGAGCTTCCTGCGCCGCCTCGAGCGCTACGAGATCCGCGACGGTCAACTGGTCCTTGCGTGGTAGGCCGCCCGCAAGCGGGCCGGCGGTCGCGCCCCAGCGTCTGTCGCCTTATGATGCCGCCCGGTTGCGATCCGTCGCCGGGGGTGCGCCTGACATGGAATCCTTGTGGGCCTTCTTGAAGGCGCCTGCCATTCACATCGCCGTCGCGCGCGATGCCTTCGTCTTCGACATCTCCTGGCTCGGCATCGTGCTGGTGGTCGGAGCGCTCCTGCTCTTTCGCCGTCTGCGCCGTTAGAGGCGCACGAATTCATGCTGGGCGCGAGAACAGCCGCTTCAACCGCGCCGACAAGCCGTGCCGCAGCCGCTCGCGCCGGACGACGTCCGCGCCCGTGACCCAGTTGAGCTGGACGACGCGGCGCGGGCCGCGCGTCGGCGCATGGCCGTGCCAGGAATGGGGCGTGACGCGGAAGGCGAGCAGAGTGCCGGCGGCCGGCGGGACCTCCGCCACCACATCCTGGAGATCGGGCGTGCGCAGCAGCCGCAGGCGGCCGCCCGGCACCTCCCATTCCTCGTTCATGTAGATCAGCACCGTGATGAGCTTGCTGCGCGTATCCGTGTGGATGCGGCCGTCGTTTTCGCGCGCCTGACCGCGGACCGTCACCATGGTCGGCCGTCCCGCCAGATCCACGCCGAATTTCGCGGCGAAAATCGCGCGCATCGCCTCGCCTTCGATCTCCGCGAGAAAGCCGCCGAAGGCCGGACCGAAGGCGAGGTCGGCGACGGGAAAGCTGCCGGGCTGGTCGATGCGCGGGAAGTCGGCGGACAGCGCCGCGCGCCCCGCCGGCTGCAGGAAGGACGGCACCACGACATAAGGGAAGGGATCGGTGACGAGCGGCGCCCGCCGCAGCGAATCGAGATCGATGAAGCTGAGCCCTTGCTTCTCCCGCCGCTCGGCAAGGCTGCTCACGCGATCCTCCATCTTGCTCCGTCCGTCCGAATGGATGATACCTCTTGCCGAGAACGGGTGCCATGAGCGACGCAGGCGTGGAAATTCTCGAGCGGGATGTCGCCTATCAAGGCTTCTTTCGCATCGACCGCTATCGCCTGCGGCATCGCCTCTATGCCGGCGGCTGGAGCGGCGTGCTCACCCGCGAGGTGTTCGAGCGCGGCCGCACCGTCGGCGTTCTGCTTTACGATCCCGAGCGCGATGCCGTCGTGCTCGTCGAGCAGTTCCGCCTGCCGGCGCATCTCGCGGGCTTCTCCGGCTGGCAGGTCGAGATCGTCGCGGGCATCGTCGATCGCGACGGCGAAGCGGAGGCGGCGGTGGCATTGCGCGAGGCGCAGGAGGAAGCCGGCCTCGCCATCGCGGGCGCGCTTGTCCCCGTCCATCGCTACATGCCGAGCCCGGGCGGCTCGAGCGAGATCATCGACCTCTTCTGCGGCCGCGTCGATGCGCGCGGCGCCGGCGGCATCCATGGCCTTGCGGCGGAGCATGAGGACATCAAGGTCGTCGTGCTCGCCTACCGCGAGGCGATGCAGCGCCTCAAATCCGACGCCATTCAGAATGGCCCGACCGTGCTGGCGCTCCATTGGCTCGCCGCCAACCGCGCCCGGCTGCGCCGGCTGTGGCGCCCCGCGCCATGACCGCGAGGCCGCGCCGGCTCGGCGATCTGCCCGCGCTCGAGACGCCGCGGCTGCGCCTCGTTCGATTGCGCGCCGAGGATGCGCCGGCGCTGGCCGCGCTGACCGACGATCCCTTGATCACCGAAGCGATCGATTTCCTCGAACGTCCCTTCACCCGCGAGGACGCGGCTGCGCTCATCCGCGGCCGCGGCGACGGGCGCGACGGCTTTTTCGGAGTGTGGCGCCAGGATCGTCTGATCGGCGTCGTCGGCGCCCATCTCAACGCCAAATTCGCGATCGAGATCGGCTATTGGATCGGCACCGCCTCTCAGGGACAGGGCTACGCGACCGAAGCGGCCGGCGCGGTCATCGCCATCCTGCAACGAGAATTTCCGCAGCGGCGCATCATCGCGGAGTGCCGGCGCGAGAACCGTGCCTCTTGGCGCGTGCTCGAGAAATTGGGCTTCCACCCGACCGGCGCCGCCGGCAGCCGTCCCGGCCGCGAGCGGCTGGCTCTGCCGCCGTCCGTTAGCCGGCCCGCTTGAAGCCGCGGCTGGCCGCGAGAAGAGCGCGGGTGACGGGATGTTCCGCCCTGCCCGCGCGCAGCGCCGCCATATCCGTCATCTCCACGAACTTCCCCGCCGCCATCACCGCGACGCGCTCGACCAGCCGCGCCACCACGGCGAAATCGTGGCTCACCAGCACCCAGCTCAAGCCGCGCTCGCGCCGGAGCCGCGCCAGGAGATCGAGGATTTCGGCCTGCGCCAGCACGTCGAGCGCCGAAGTCGGCTCGTCCAGCAGCAGGAGACGCGGCGCCAGGATGAGCGCGCGGGCAATCGCCACGCGCTGGCGTTGGCCGCCCGAGAGCTGGTGCGGATAGCGGTAGCGCTGGCGCGGCTCGAGCCCGACTTCGCCAAGCGCCGCCGTGATGCGCGCGGCAGGATCGCCGAGGCGGTGGATGGCGATGGGCTCGGCAAGCGCGCGCTCGACCGTCTGGCGCGGATGGAGCGAGCCGTAGGGGTCCTGGAACACCATCTGCATGAGGCGTCCGCGCTGGCGCGGTGTCATCCCGTCGAGCGGCGCGCCGTCGAGCAGCAGCGTGCCGGCGGCGCAAGTCTCGAGCCCCGCGAGCGCGCGCAGCAAACTCGATTTGCCCGATCCCGATTCGCCGACGATGCCGAGGCCCGCGCCCGCCGCCAGCTCGAAGGAGACGCCATCGACCACCGGCCGCCCGCCCAGGCGCACGATCAAATCGCGCGCCTCGATCACGGCGCGTCCTCGAGCCGCGGCCGCGCTGCCAGGAGGCGGCGCGTATAGGGGTGGCGCGATAGGGCGAGATCGGCGGCGGCACAGCGCTCCACGATCGCGCCGGATTCGAGCACCAGCACGCGGTCGCAAAAACCCTGCACCAAATCGAGATCGTGGCTGATCAAGATGAGCCCCATGCCGCGCCGGCGCACGAGATCGTCGAGCACCGCCAGCACCTGCAGCGCCGCGCTGGCATCGAGCGCCGAAGTCGGCTCGTCCGCGATCAGCAAATCGGGATCGCCCGCCAGCATCATCGCGATCATCGCCCGCTGCCCCATGCCGCCGGAGACCTGGTGCGGATAGAGACCATAGACTCGGGGATCGTCGAGCCGCACCGCCGCCAGACTCTCACGCGCCATCGCGCGCGCGGCCGGGTGCGAGGCGCCGCGGTGAATGCGGAAGCATTCCGCGATCTGCTCGCCGATGGACAGAACCGGATTGAGCGAGAAGCGCGGGTCCTGCAGGACGAGGCCGATGCGCCGCCCGCGCAGCCCTCGCATCCGCCGCGCATCGGCCGTGGCGATGTCGATGCCGTCGAAGACGATGCGGCGCGCGCTGGTTGCCGCACCGGGCGGCGTGAGCCGCAACAGCGCGCGGCCGATCAGCGACTTGCCCGCGCCGGAGGCGCCGACCAAGCCCAAGCGCTCGCGGCCCATGGCGAAGCTCACGCCCTTGACCGCTTCGAGCGCGCCGAACCGCACGCGCAGATCATCGACCTCCAAGAGCGCGCTCATCGCTGTCTCGGATCGAGCGCGTCGCGCATGCCCTCGCCAAGCAGATTGAAGCCGAGACATGCGGCGGCGATGGCGAGGCCGGGCGCCGCCGCGACCCACCATTGGTCGAGCATGTGGCTCCGTCCGGCCGCGATCATCGCGCCCCACTCCGCCGTCGGCGGCGCCACGCCGAGCCCGAGAAAGCCCAGGCCCGCCGCGATCAGGATCACCCCGGCCATGTCGAGCGAGGCGCGCACCAAGAGCGAAGGCAGGCATAAGGGCGCGATGTGGCGGAGCAAGAGGCGCCAATGCGAGGCGCCGGCGAGCCGCGCCGCCGCGATGAACTCGCGGCCGCTGAGCGCCAAGGTCTCGGCCCGCGCCAAGCGCGCATAAGGCGGCCAGGCCGCGAGCGCGATCGCCAGCACCGCATGATCGATCCCCGGCCCCAGCGCCGCCACCAGCGCCAGCGCCAGAATGAGCCGCGGAAAGGCCAGAAAGACATCGGCCGTCCGCATCAGCGCGGCATCGATCACGCCGCCGCAATAGCCGGCGACGCAGCCGATCAAGAGCCCCAAGGGCGGCACGATCGCCGCGATCAGCACGACAACGCCGAGCGTCACCCGACTGCCGTAGAGCAGCCGCGAGAGAATATCGCGGCCGAGATCGTCGGTCCCGAGCCAATGGCCGCCGCCGGGCGCCGCCAAGCGCAAGGCCAAATCCTGCGCATCAGGGTCGAAGCGCGCCAAACCGGGCGCCGCCGCCGCCACGAGCGCCAAGAGCCCAACCAGTGCCAATCCCAAAAGCGCCGGACGATTGCCCCCGAAGAGCCGCGCCGTCGCATAGAGGCGGCCGAGCCGCGCCTGCAGCGGCGAGGCCGGCGCCTCATCGAGGAGCCAGTCATGCCAGTCGGCGATCGTCACCTGAGCCTCGGATCGAGCCGGCGATAGACGCCTTCGACCAGCAAATTGAGGAAAATGAATGCGGCCCCCACCACCAGGGTCCCGCCCATGACCGCGTTCATGTCGAGGCTCAGGAGCGAGCCCGTGATGTAGGAGCCGATCCCCGGCCAGGCGAAGACCGTCTCGGTCAGCACCGAGCCTTCGAGCAGATTGGCATAGGCGAGCGTCGCCACGGTGGCGAGCGGGACCAGCACATTGCCGAGCGCGTGGCGCCACAGCACGCGGCGCTCGCTCAGCCCCTTGGCGCGCGCCACCATGATGTAGTCCTGGCCGAGCTGTTCGAGCATCAGGCTGCGCGTCATGCGGCTGATATAGGCGAGCGAGAAATAGCCCAACACCGCCGCCGGCAAGGCCAGATGCGCCAGCGCGCTCGCGAAGACGCGTCCGTTGCCGGCGAGCGCGCTGTCGAGGAGCAGCAATCCGCTGCGCGTGGGCACGACGCCGTCGAGCCAGGGATCGAGCCGCCCCGGCCCCGCGACCCAGCCGAGATCGGCGTAGAACAGCAAGAGCGCCATGAGGCCGAGCCAAAACACCGGGACCGAATAGCCGAACAGCCCGACGATGCGCAGCACATGGTCGGGCCATCGATTGTGGCGCGCCGCCGCGACGACGCCCGCCGGCACGCCCAGGATCAGGCCCAGCAACGTCGCGAGCGTGGCGAGTTCGATGGTCGCGGGGAAGAAGCGGCGGATGTCCGCGGTGACCGGGCTTCGCGTCAGGGCCGAGCGGCCGAAATCGCCATGCAGCACCATCGCGCCGTAACGCGCGAACTGAACCCAGACCGGCCGATCCAATCCCATCTCGGCGCGCGCGCGGGCATAGACCGCGCTCGAGGCGCGGTCGCCGACTACCGCCAGCACCGGATCGATCGGCACGATTCGGGCGATGAGGAAGGTGACCAGCAGCAATCCCAGGAGCGTCAGGCCGACAGTCGCAAGCAGACGGGCAAGCCGTGCCAACATGCCGCTTCGATACCGTGCTTCGGCGGAGGTATCAACGAGCGTCCCGAGTCGCGCGCGGCTTGCGCCGCTGCCGCCGGCATGCTTGGCTCGGCGCCATCGCAAGGAGGCAGGCGATGGATGCAACGGCGCCAGAGAGCTATGCGGTCGAGAGCGAGGACGTCGAATACCGGCGCTATGGCGACAAGGCCCTGCTCGCGCGCCTCTATCGCCCGGTCGGCGCGGCCGGGCCGCTGCCGGCGATCGTCGAGATCCATGGCGGCGCCTGGACCATGGGCGACCGGCTCAATAACGCCGCGATCTGCACCGCCATCGCCGCCGCCGGGGCGTTGGCGCTATCCTTGGATTTCCGCATGCCGCCCGAGGCGGGCTATCCGGCCTCGATTGCCGACATCAATTTCGGCATCCGCTGGCTCAAATCCCGCGCCAAGGAATTGGGCAGCCGCAGCGAACTGGTGGGCGCGCTCGCCACCTCGAGCGGCGGGCACCAGCTCATGCTCACGGCGCTCAAGCCGCGCGACCCGCGCTATGCCGCTCTGCCGCTCGCCGGCGCGCCGCAGATCGATGCGCGGCTCGCCTATGTCGTGCTGGGCTGGCCGGTCGTCGATCCCCTGGCGCGCTACCGCATGGCGCAAGCGAAGGGCATCGAGCGCTTTCTCGTCGCGCACCGCGCCTATTTCGCCGACGAAGCGGCGATGAGCGAGGGCAATCCGCAGAAGGTGCTCGAGCGCGGCGAGCCGGTCGAGCTGCCGCCGCTCCTTATCCTGCAGGGCACCACCGACGACAACCTCACGCCGGACATGGCCGACCGCTTCGCCGCCGCCTATGCCAAGCGCGGCGGCACGGTCACGCTCGAGAAATTCCCGGGCGAGCCGCATACCTTCATCACGCAGAACCCGGCCTCCGCCGCCTCCCAGCGCGCGCTGCAGCTCGCCGCTTCGTTCATCTGCCGGCAGGCGCGGTAGGGCGGCAACCGGCTGCATAGATGCCGTGCGTGCTTCGAGATGCGCTGCTCCGCAGCGCTCCTCAGCACGAGGAAAATCTTTGATGGCACAAAGATAAGAGCCTTATCCTGAGGAGCCGGCGAAGCCGGCGTCTCGAAGGACGCGCCGATTGCAGCGCCGCCCCCTTAGCGCTTCTCGATGCCGGCATAGCGCGTGCGATCGGGGCTCGCGCCGAGGACCAAGCCGTCGATGCCGCGACGGTGCGCCGCCACCGCCACGTCCTGGAACAACATGACATAGGGCGCTTCGCGTTGGGCGTCGCGTTGCAGCGCGCGGTAGAGCGCGGCGCGGCGATCGATGTCGCTCGCCTGCGCCGCCGCGGCGACGCGCTGCGCCAGATCCGGGTCCTGCCACGAATTGCGCCAGGCGAGCGTCTTGACCGCGGCGCCCTCGCTTTCGTCATCGTCGACCAGGAAGGCCTGCGCGTTGCTCTCGGGATCGGGATAGTCGGTGCCCCAATTGCCCAGATAGAGCTCGTGCCGGCGCGCCCGGTATTTGGTGAGCGTCTCCTTGTCGTCGCCGGGCAGGATGGTGACCCGGATGCCGGCGCGCGCGAAGCTCGCCTGCAAGGCCTGGGCGATGTCGAGCGCCGGCGAGGCGGCGGCGACGTCGAGGCTGACCGCGAAGCCGTCGGGCAAATCGGCCGTGCGCAGCAGCGCCTTGGCGCGCTCGGGCTCGTAGCGGAAGGGAAGCTCGTCGCTCGCGCCGACGATGCCGTCCGGCAGGAAGGCCTGATGCACGATTCGCGTGCCGCCGAGCAGACCCGCGACGATGCCGTCATAGTCGACGAGATATTTGAGCGCCTCGATCACCGGCTTCCGGCGCAGATAGGGGTTGCGCTGATTGAGCGCGAGATAGGTCAGCATCGTCTGCAAGGCGCGGTCGAAGACGATGCGCGAGTCCTTGGCGAGCGCGTCGATCTGGTCCTTGTCGAGGTCGCGGGCATAATCGGCATCGCCATGCGTCACCAGCAGACGCTGCGTCGCCGGCTCCTTGACGTCGAGGACGATGATCTCGCGGTTCTTGGGCGCGCCCCGCCAGGATCCCGGAACCGCATCGAGCGTGTAGCGCTCGCCCGGCCGCCACGTTTTGAGACGATAGGGACCCGAGCCCGCCGAATGAAACGCGAGCCAGGCATGGCCGAGATCGCCGTCGCGCTCATGCGCCAACACTTGGGCGCGCTCGACGATCGAGCCGACGGTCGCGGTGAGACAGTAATAGAGCAGGCTCGGCGCGAGCCGGGTCGCGGTCTCGATCACGACGGTCTCTGCGTCCGGCGCGCGAATGCGCTCGCCGACATCGTCGCGGCTGAGGCCGAACTGTTGCAGCACGAAGGCCGGCGTGAGCTCCAAGCGAACGGCGCGCCGCAGCGAGAAGGCGACGTCCTCCGCCGTCACCGGCGCGCCGGACGCGAAGCGCGCGTCCGGACGCAGCCGGAAGGTATAGGTGCGGCCGTCCTCATCGACGCTCCATGATGAAGCGAGATCGCCGCGGATGTCGGCGGGGTGCGCGGGATCGTAATCGAGCAGCCGGTCGTAGAGATTGCCGATGACCTCCTCGTCGGACAACTCGTAAGCCTCGGCGGGATCGAGCGAGACGATGTCGTCGATGCGCTTCGCCATCACCACCGTGTCGCGGGGAATCTCGCCGGCGAGCGCGGCCGCGCCGGCGACCGCCAACGGCAGCGCGAGCAAGGCAGGGCGCAAGGCGCGAAGCGACGGTGGGAGCACCGATCAATTCTCCGCCGCTCCGCGCGGCCGAGTCAACCGCCCTTGAACGCGCCGCTTCGATACCTATAGTCTCGCAATGTTCCCGCCGCCTTGTGCCAGACCGCCATGACGATCCGCTCCGGGTTCATCGACACCATCGGCAACACCCCGCTCATTCGGCTGCGGCGCGCGTCGCAGGAGACCGGCTGCACCATCCTCGGCAAGGCCGAATTTCTCAATCCCGGCGGCTCGGTCAAGGACCGCGCGGCGCTGTGGATCGTCAGGGATGCGGAGGAGCGCGGCGCGCTGCGCCCGGGCGGCGTCATCGTCGAGGGCACCGCGGGCAATACCGGCATCGGGCTTGCGCTCGTCGGCAATGCTTTGGGATACCGCTCGGTCATCGTCATGCCGGAGACGCAGAGCCAGGAGAAGAAGGACATGCTCCTTCTGTGCGGCGCCGATCTCCGGCTCGTGCCCGCCGTGCCCTACAGCAATCCGATGAACTACGTGCGCTATTCCGAGCAGCTTGCGCAAGAGGTGGCGGCCAAGGAGCCGAACGGCGCGATCTGGGCCAACCAGTTCGACAATCTCGCTAACCGGCGCGCCCATTACGAGGCCACCGGGCCTGAGATCTGGCGCGACACCGCGGGCAAGGTCGATGCCTTCGTCGCCTCGGTCGGCACCGGCGGCACGCTCGCCGGCGTCGCCATGGCATTGAAGGAGCGCAATCCCGCGGTCAAGATCTTCCTCGCCGATCCCATGGGCTCGGCGATTTACGGCTACTATGCCAAGGGCGAGCTCAAAGCCGAGGGCAGCTCGATCACCGAGGGCATCGGCCAGGGCCGCATCACCAAGAATCTCGAAGGCGCGCCGCTCGACGGCTGGTTCCAAGTGACCGATGCGGAGATGCTGCCGGTGCTGTTCGACCTCGTGCTCGAGGAGGGGCTGATCCTGGGCGGCTCGACCGGCATCAACATCCTCGGCGCGATCAAGGCAGCCAAGGAAATGGGCCCCGGCCACACCATCGTCACCGTGCTCGCCGATTACGGCACGCGCTATCAGTCGAAGCTGTTCAATCCCGCCTTCTTGCGCGAGCGCAACCTGCCCGTGCCGAAATGGCTCGAGGGGTAAGGAGCCGCCGATGCCCTACGCCCATCCGGAAGCGCTGGTGTCCACCGAATTTCTCGCCGCCCATCTCGACGATCCCGCAATCTCCATCGTCGACGGCACCTTCAAGCTGCCCGGCGTCACCCCGACCGCCGCGGAGGATTACGCCAAGCGGCACATTCCCGGCGCGGTGTTCTTCGACATCGACGCCATCGCCGATGCGCGCGATCCGCTGCCGCACATGCTGCCCTCGGCGGAGGAGTTCGCGCGCAGCGTCGGCCGGCTCGGCCTGGGCGATGGGCAGAAGATCGTCGTCTATGACGGCTTCGGGCTGGGGTCGGCGCCACGGGTGTGGTGGAGCCTGCGCGTCTTCGGCCATGGCGATGTGGCGATCCTCGATGGCGGGCTGCCGAAATGGCTCGCCGAAGAAAGGCCCGTCACCGACGCCGTGCCGCATCCGCCCGAGCGCCGCTTTACTGCGCGCCTCGCCCGCAACAAGCTGCGCGACCAGGCGCAGCTCATGGACAATCTCGCGAGCAAGCGCGAGCGGATCATCGATGCGCGCGCCGCCGGGCGCTTCGCCGGCACCGCGCCGGAGCCGCGGGCGGGCCTGCGCTCGGGCCACATCCCCGGCAGCCTCAACCTGCCCTCCGACCGGCTGTCACATCCCAAAGCGCGCACCGTTTTGCCTGCCGAGGCGCTGGAGGCGCAATTCCGCGCCCTCGGAGTGACGAAAGAGACGCCCATCGTGTGCAGCTGCGGCTCGGGCGTCACCGCCTGCGCGCTGGCATTCGGGCTCCATCTCATCGGCTGGCCCGAGCCCTCGGTCTATGACGGTTCGTGGTCGGAATGGGGGCGGCCGGGCGACACACCAATCGCGACCGGCGACGGCTGATCGCCCGCCTACTTCCGCAAGATGCGGCTCAAGAACAGCCGCGTGCGCTCGCTCCGCGGGGCCGCGAAGAATTCTTCGGGCGGGGCGCGCTCGATGATCTGCCCCTCGTCCATGAACACCATGGTGTCGGCGACGGTGCGGGCGAAGCCCATCTCGTGGGTGACGCAAATCATGGTCATGCCCTCGCGCGCCAGCTCGACCATGACGTCCAGCACTTCCTGGATCATCTCGGGATCGAGCGCGGAGGTCGGCTCGTCGAACAGCATCGCCTTGGGCCGCATGGCGAGCGCGCGGGCGATGGCGACGCGCTGCTGCTGCCCGCCCGAGAGCTGGCCCGGATATTTTTCCGCCTGCTCCGCGATATGCACGCGCGCCAAGAGCTGCATGGCGAGATCCTGCGCCTCCTTGAGCGGCATGCGCCGCACCCACACCGGCGCCAAGGTCAGATTCTCCAGCACCGTCAGATGCGGAAACAGGTTGAACTGCTGGAACACCATGCCGACCTCGCGGCGCACCGCCTCGATCTGCCGCTTCTCGCCGGTGAGGACCATGCCGTCGACGATGATCTCGCCCTCGTCATGCGGCTCGAGGCCGTTGATGCAGCGGATGAGCGTCGACTTGCCCGAGCCCGACGGCCCGCACACCACCACCCGCTCGCCGCGCGCCACATCGAGGCTGACGCCGCGCAGCGCCTCGAACGCGCCGTACCATTTGCGCAGATTGCGCAGCTCGATCATCGCCGGCGCGGCAGTCTCGCTCATGGCTCGCCCCGTCCGCGCTCGAGCTCGCCGCTGTAGCGCGACATGAAGCCGCAGAAGACGAAGTAGATCGCGCCGACGAAGACATAGGCCTCGGCGAAGAAGCCGCGCCAAGCGGGATCGGTGATGGCGTTGCCGGCGGTCGCGATCAGGTCGAAGAGCCCGACGATGGTGACGAGCGTCGTGTCCTTGAAGGCGGCGATGAACGTGTTGACCAGCGGCGGGATCGCGATGCTGAGCGCCTGCGGCAGGATCACCAATCGCGTCCGCCGCCAGTAGCCGAGCCCCAGCGCGTCCGCCGCCTCGTACTGCCCCGCGGGGATCGCCTGCAATCCGCCGCGCACGACCTCGGCAAGATAGGCGGCGTAGAACAAGATCAATCCCGCTTGCGCGCAGGCGAGCTTGTTGAGCGTGACGCCCGCGGGCAGGAACAAGGGCAGCATCACCGTCGCCATGAAGAGAACGGTGACCAGGGGCACGCCGCGCACGATCTCGATATAGCCCACCGCGAGCGCGCGCACCGCCGGCAAGCTCGAGCGCCGCGCCAGCGCCAGCGCGATCGACAGCGGAAAGGCCGCGGCGAGGCCGAGCACCGAGAGCATCAAGGTCAAGGGCAAGCCGTTCCACAAATCGCTCGGCACCGGCGCCAAGCCAAAGACGCCGCCCGCCATGAGCACGCCGCTCGCAATCAATCCGCCGAGCCAGAGCGCCGCAAGCCGCCGCCCCCACAAAGCCCGCCGGCAGCTCGCCAGCAACACTGCGATGCAGATGACGACCACCAAGAGCGGCCGCCATTGCTCGTCATAGGGATAGCGGCCGAACAGGATGAAGCGGTGCCACACGCCGATGAAGGCCCAGCACGCGCCCGCGCCCTGGCTCGCGGCAAGACAGGCGCGGCCGTCAGGCGCCGACCAGACGGCATCGACGAGCCCCCAGCGGACGACCGCGATGGCTGCGCGTAGCAGAAGATAGAGGGCGACGAGCGTCAGGCTCGCATTGAAGACGCTGCTGAACAGGTTGGCGCGCAGCCAGCGCAGCGCGGACTGGCGACGCAGCGTTTTCACCGCTCCACCAGGGCGACGCGCGCGTTGTACCAGTTCATGATCAGCGAGGTTGCGAGGCTCAGCGCCAAATAGATCGCCATCATCAGCGCGATCGCCTCGACCGCCTGCCCGGTTTGATTGAGCGTCGTATAGGTGATCGCGGTCAAATCGGGATAGCCGATGGCAATCGCCAGCGAGCTGTTCTTGGTGAGCGCGAGATACTCGCCGATGAGCGGCGGAATGACGATGCGCAGCGCCTGCGGCAGGATGACCAGTCGCAGCGCTTGCCGCCGATTGAGGCCGAGCGCCGCCGCCGCCTCGCTCTGGCCGCGGCTCACGCCCTCGATGCCGCTGCGCACGATCTCCGCGATGAAGGCGGCGGTATAGACGATGAGCCCGACGAGCAGCGCCGCCAACTCCGGCGACAGCGTGTGCCCGCCGCTGAAATTGAATCCCTGCAATTCCGGAACCTCCCAGGCGAGGGGCGCGCCCGCCAGGAGGAACAGGGCGAGTGGCAAGATCAGCGCGAGAGCCGCCGCCCGCTTCTTGCCGCGCGCGACAATTCGGGCCGCCGCGAGCGCCGCCATCAACGCGACGCCCATCCAGAGATAGACCGGCGACCAGATCAGGGTCGGAAAGACCAGACCCCGGTTCGAGACGAAGATGTGCGGCAGGATCTGCCACGCCGCGCGCGGCGGCGGCGCCGCGACGCGCAGCAGATCCCACCAGACGATGAGCTGCAGCAGCAGCGGCACGTTGCGGAGGATTTCGACATAGGCCCAGGCCAGCTTGCGGACGAGCCAGTTGCCGCTCAATCGCGCGATGCCGATGAGCGTGCCGAGAACGGTCGAGACGACGATGCCGATGATCGCGACCTGCAGCGTGTTGAGCAGCCCGACGAGCAGCGCGCGGCCATAGCTGTCGGCGGGGGAATAGGGAATGAGCGTCTCGCCGATCTCGAAGGCAGCCTCGCGGCCGAGATAGCCGAAGCCGGTGGCGATTCCCTGCCGCGCCATGTTCACGAGCGTGTTGTGGACGAGGTAGGTGCCGAGCAGCAGCACGATCGCGAGCACCGCCGCTTGAATCGCAATGGCGCCCGGCCGCAGCTCGTGCCGGCTTCGTCGCCGCTGCCCGGCCATCACCGGAAGGGCATCGCGTACATCAGCCCGCCCTGGCTCCACAGCGCATTGAGGCCGCGCTCGAGCTTCAAGGGCGAATCCTTGCCGACGTTGCGGTCGAAGATTTCGCCGTAATTGCCGACCTGCTTGACGATATTGTAGGCCCAGGCCTCGTCGAGATGGAGCTGCTGTCCCAGGCCGGGGGTCGTCCCGAGCATGCGCTTCACCTCGGGATCGTCGCTCTTGCGCATGTCCTCGACGTTCTTCGAGGTAATGCCCTTCTCCTCGGCGGCGATGAGCGCAAAGACGGTCCATTTGACGATGGCGAACCATTCGTCGTCGCCGTGGCGCACGGCCGGCGCCAGAGGCTCCTTCGAGATCACCTCGGGCAGGATGAGATAGTCGTCGGGATTGGCCGCCTTCCCCGCCCGCGTCCCGGCGAGGCCAGAGCGGTCGGTCGTATAGCTGTCGCAGCGGCCGGAGAAGAAGGCGTTCTCGGCTTCTTCGAGCTGGGCGATGACCACGGGCTTGAAGCTCAGGTGATTGGTGCGGAAATAGTCGGCCAGGTTGAGCTCGGTCGTGGTGCCCGGCTGGACGCAGATGCTGGCGCCGTTGAGTTCCTTGGCGCTCTTCACGCCAAGCTTCTTCGCCACCATGAAGCCTTGGCCGTCGTAATAGGTCACCGGCGCGAAGGTCAGGCCGAGGCCGGTGTCGCGCGCCAAGGTCCAGGTCGTGTTGCGCGTGAGCACATCGATCTCGCCCGATTGCAGCAGGGTGAAGCGCTGCTCCGCCGTGCTCGGGATGAATTTGGCTTTGCCGGCATCGCCGAGCACCGCGGCGGCGACGGCGCGGCAGGTGTCGACGTCGAGCCCGGTGTAGCGCCCTTGCTGATCGGCGATGGAGAAGCCGGCGAGCCCGGTCGAGACGCCGCAGATCAAATAGCCGCGTCCCTTGACCGCCGCGAGGGTCCCCGCCGCGGCCGGCGCCGCGAGTTGCGCCGCGGCCGCAAGCGCGAGTGCCGCGGCGAAAGCCTTCGAGAATGTCACGCGCTCCCCCACTCTCAGCCTTGGCCGCCATCTTAGAGCGTTTTCCGCCGCTAGCGAAGCCGCCGCATCCGCATCGGCGGCTGCGGAAAACGGGTCTGGCCTCGCCTTCGGGCGCGTTGCAAGATGGCGCGAGCCCGACCCTTTGTCCGAGGCCTCGCGCGATGCGCAGCAAATCGAAGAAAGCCGACACGCTCATCACCCATGCCGGCCGCGACCCCTATGCAAATTTCGGCGTCGTCAACCCGCCGGTCTATCACGCCTCGACCATTCTCCACCGGACGGTCGCCGATCTCGAGAAGGCGCAGCGCAACCGCTACAACCAGGTGACCTATGGCCGCTACGGCACGCCCACCACTTTCGCGCTCGAGGAGGCGGTCGCGGCGATCGAGGGCGGCCATCGCGCCATCGCCTTTTGCTCGGGGGCGGCGTCATGCTATGCGGCGATCCTGGGCTTCGTGCGCGCCGGCGACCATGTGCTGGTGCCCGATTCGGTCTATGGGCCGGTGCGCGCCTTCTGCACCGGCTTCCTCGCCCGCTTCGGCGTCGCCACGACTTTCTATGATCCGCGCCTCGGCGCCGGCATCGCCGAGCTGTTCCAGTCGAACACCCGCCTCGTCTATCTCGAGAGCCCGGGCTCGCTCACCTTCGAGATGCAGGACGTGCCGGCGATCGTCGCGGCGGCGAAGGCGCGCGGGCTGCGCACGGTCATCGACAACACCTGGGCGGCGCCGCTCTTCTTCAAGCCGCTGGCTTTGGGCGTCGATGTCGAGGTGATCGCCGCCACCAAATACATCGTCGGCCATTCCGATGTGATGATGGGCATCGCGGTCTGCACGGAAGAGAGTTTTCTGCCGGTGCGAACCGCCGCGACCGAGATGGGCAATCATGCGGCGCCCGACGATTGCTACCTGGCGCTGCGCGGGTTGCGCACGGCGGCAGTGCGGCTCAGGCAGCACCAGGCGCAGGGGCTGGCGCTCGCGCGCTGGCTTGAGAAGCGGCCCGAGGTGGCGCGCGTCCTGCATCCGGGCCTGCCCGAAGATCCCGGCCATGCGCTGTGGCGCCGCGATTTCACCGGCGCGAGCGGCCTCTTCGCCATCGTGCTCCACCGCGACATCGCCAAGCCCGCGATCGACGCCATGCTCGACGGCATGGAGCTCTTCGGCATGGGCGCGAGCTGGGGCGGCTTCGAGAGCCTGATTCTGCCGGCCCATCCCGAGCGGCTGCGCACGGCGGTGCCGTGGACCGAGGGCGCGGTGCTGCGCCTTCACGCCGGGCTCGAGGATTTGGGCGACCTCATTGCCGATCTCGAGCAGGGCTTCGCCCGCCTCGCCGCCGCACGCTGATGGCTCTCTTGACGCCGCTCGAGGCCGAGGCGCTCGCCCTCAGTCTGCGCGTTGGCCTCGTCAGCGTCGTCATCAGCCTGCCCTTCGGCATCGCCGCGTCCTGGCTCTTGGCGCGCTGCCGGTTTCCCGGCAAGGGGCTGGTCAGCGGCGCCGTGCATTTGCCGCTGGTGCTGCCGCCGGTGGTGGTCGGCTACGTCCTCCTGCTGCTCTTCGGGCGCCGCGGCCCGATCGGCGCCTTTCTCTACGACAGTTTCGGCATCACAGTCGCCTTCACCTGGAAGGGCGCGGCGCTCGCCTCGGCGGTTATGGCGTTTCCGCTGATGGTGCGGGCGATGCAGCTTTCGCTCGAAGGCGTCGACCAACGGCTCGAGGCGGCGGCGCGGACGCTCGGCGCCGGGCGCTGGCGCGTCTTCGTCACCGTCACCGTGCCGCTGATGGCGCCGGGCATCCTGGTCGGAATCATCCTCGGCTTTGCGCGCAGCGTCGGCGAGTTCGGTGCGACCATCACCTTCGTCTCCAACATTCCCGGCGAGACCCGCACCCTGCCGCTCGCGCTCTACACCTTGACGCAAGCGCCCGGCAGCGATTGGCCGGCGGCGCGGCTTGCCATCATCTCGGTCGTGCTGGCGCTCATTGCGCTCTGGGCGTCCGATATCGCGGCGCGCCGGCTCGACAAGCGTCTCCGGGGCCAGTCGTGATCGAGGTCGATATCGAAAAGCGCCTCGGCGCCTTCACCCTCGCGGCACGCTTCACCGCGCCGGCCCAGGGCATCACCGCGCTCTTCGGCCGCTCCGGCGCGGGCAAGACGACGCTCGTCAACGCTTTTGCCGGGCTCCTCCGCCCGGAGCGCGGGCGAATCGCGCTCGGCGGCACCGTGTTGTTCGACGCCGCGCGCGGCATCGATCTGCCGCCGGAGCGGCGGCGGCTCGGCTATGTCTTCCAGGAGGGAAGGCTCTTTCCGCATTACTCCGTCCGCGGCAATCTGACTTACGGCCAACGGTCCGGGCCGCCGCGCGACCCCGCCTTGTCCTTCGATGCGGTGGTGGCGCGCTTCGGACTCGCGGCATTGCTCGACCGCCGGCCCGGCGATCTCTCCGGCGGCGAGAAGCAACGCGTCGCCATCGGCCGCGCCCTCCTCGCCGACCCCCAACTCGTGCTCATGGACGAGCCGCTCGCCGCGCTCGATCAGCCGCGCAAGGCCGAGATCCTGCCCTTCATCGAGCGGCTCAGGGATTTGGGCATTCCCATCGTCTATGTCACGCATGCGATGGAGGAGATCGTGCGGCTCGCCGACACCTTGGTCCTGCTGTCGGAGGGCCGCGTCGCCGCGGTGGGAACGGTCGAGGAGTTGACCGGCCGTCTCGATCTTCGCCCGCTCACCGGGCGCTACGAGGCGGGCGCCGTGATCCGCACCAGCGTCGCCGGCCATGATGCGGCCTTCGGCCTCACCGAGCTGGCCTTTCCCGGCGGCAGCCTGCGCGTGCCGCGCCTCGACCTGCCGCCGGGCGCGGCGGTCCGGGTGCGCGTCCGGGCGCGCGACGTGGTTCTGGCGCTGGCGCCGCCCGCCGGGCTTTCGATCCGGAATTCCTTCGCCGGGCGGGTGATCGAGATCGCGCCCGACCGCGGCCCGGTGATCGATCTCACCCTCGACATCGGCACGGCGCCAGCGCCGGTGATCCTGTGGGCGCGCATCACCGCGCGGGCGCTGGCCGATCTCGGCCTCAAGCCGGGCAGCCCGGTCTATGCCCTGGTCAAGACCGTGGCGATCGACCGCAGCAGCTATGGCCGCCGCGATGCGGCGCCGGAGCCCTTCGCCGAGAGCGAGCTGTCCTGACCGGAATCGCTCGAATGCCGGGCAAAGTCGCGACAAATTGCGTCCGTCCGTAAGCCTCGCTCAATCTTTCGGGCTTAGGGTCAGGCGTTTTCGCTAATCCTACCGCGCGCGAGGCGCCCGAGGACCATGAGCGGCACGGAACCGTCGCAACAGGACGAGCCGACGGACGAAGCCCTGTTGCAGGAACGGCGCGAGCGCGACCGCAAGCCGGTGCTGTGGTCGGCCCGGCTTCAGACGCTGTCGGGCAGCTTCGACTGCATCGCGCTCGATCTGTCACGCGGCGGCGCCAAGGTGCGGCTCGCCGTACCGCTGGCGCCGGACCAGATGGTGACCTTGGCGATCGACCGCATCGGCGCGCTCCGCGCCAAGGTGGTGTGGCAGACCGACATCGCCGGCATCCGCACCGCCGGCCTGCGCTTCGTCGAGCCCACCGAGCTCATCGCCCGCACGCTGCGCACCGCGCTGCCGCTCTGATCCGCGCCGGGCCTTACGCCGGCTTCGCCGCCGCGCCGCCCTGCGCCGGCTCGCCATAGAGACGGCGCGCGCGGGCCTCGAAGGCCGAAACCATGCGGCGCACGGCCTCGTGGAAGAGCACCTCGATGATCTTCTGCAGCATGCGCGAGCGGAACTCGAAATCGACATAGAAGTCGATGACGCAGCCGCCGTCCGGCTGCGGCTGGAAGGTCCAGTGGTTGTTGAGATAGCGGAACGGCCCTTCGGCATAGCTCACGTCGATGCGGTCGGGGCGGTCGAGGACGACGCGCGAGGTGAAGCGCTCGCGCACCATTTTGAAGCCGATTATGAGATCGGCGACGATGGTCTTGTCGGTGCGCTCGCGGACGCGCGCGCCCACGCACCACGGCAGGAACTCGGGATAGCGCTCGACATCGGCGACCAATTCGAAGAGCTGCGCGGCGCTGTAGGGGAGCCGCCGCTGCTCGGCATGCGTGGGCATGATGGGCTCAGACGCGCTTGAGCTTTTCGGCGCGCGCGGCGCGGAGCTTCAGGAAATCGTCGCCCGCGAGATACGAGGAACGCGTCAGCGGCGAGGCCGCGACCATCAGGAAGCCCTTGCCGAAGGCCTGCGCCCGGTAGCTCTCGAACTCGTCGGGCGGAACGAAGCGATCGACCCGGTGATGCTTCGGCGTCGGCTGGAGATACTGGCCGATGGTGAGGAAATCGACATCCGCGGCGCGCAGATCGTCCATCACCTGCAGCACCTCGGAGCGCTCCTCGCCCAAACCCACCATCAGACCCGATTTGGTGAACATGCCGGGGTCGAGCTGCTTCACCCGGTCCAACAGCCGCAGCGAGGCGAAGTAGCGCGCCCCCGGCCGGACCTCGGCATAGAGCCGCGGCACGGTCTCGAGATTGTGGTTGAAGACATCGGGCCGGGCCGCGACCACGGTTTCGACCGCGCCCTCCTTGCGCAGGAAATCGGGGGTCAGCACTTCGATCGTCGTCTTGGGCGCGGCCTGGCGGATGGCGGCGATGGTGCGCGCGAAATGCCCGGCGCCGCCGTCATCGAGATCGTCGCGGTCGACCGAGGTGACGACGATGTGGGCGAGGCCGAGCCGCGCTAGTGCCGCCGCCACGCGTTCGGGCTCGTGCGGGTCCAATTGATCGGGCCGGCCGGTGGCGACGTTGCAGAACGCGCAGGCGCGGGTGCAGACGGAGCCCAGGATCATCACCGTCGCGTGGCCGTGCTTCCAGCATTCGCCGATATTGGGGCAGGCCGCCTCCTCGCAGACGGTGTTGAGCTTCAGCTCGCGCATCAGCCGGCGCGTCTCGTGGTATTCCGGCGAGCCCGGCGCCCGCACCCGAATCCACGGCGGCTTGCGCGGCGCGGGATTGTCGGGCTTGTGCGCCTTTTCGGGGTGGCGGAGGGAAAGGTCGGCCATCGCGCTAGATGTGGACGGCGCGGCCATAGGCGTCAAGCACGGCCTCGTGCATCATCTCCGACAAGGTCGGATGCGGGAAGATGGTCTCGATCAGCTCCTGCTCGGTGCTCTCGAGCGTGCGGGCGATGGCATAGCCCTGGATCAGCTCGGTGACCTCGGCGCCGATCATGTGCGCGCCCAGGAGCGCGCCGGTCTTGGCGTCGAACACCGTCTTGACCAGGCCCTCGGTCTCGCCCAGCGCGATCGCCTTGCCGTTGGCGATATAGGGAAAGCGGCCGATTCGCACCTCGTGGCCTTGCGCCTTCGCTTGCTTCTCGGTGAGGCCGACGGACGCCACTTGCGGCATGCAATAGGTGCAGCCCGGCACGTTCGTGACATCGAGCGGATGCGCGGTGTTGAGCCCGGCGATGCGCTCGACGCAGATGACGCCCTCATGCATCGCCTTGTGCGCGAGCCAGGGCGGTCCGACCACGTCGCCGATGGCATAGATCCCGGGCTCGTCGGTGGCGAGCCATTCGTCGGCGACGATATGGGTCTTCTCGACGCGCACCTTGGTCCCTTCGAGGCCGAGGCCCTCGACATTGCCGACGATGCCGACCGCGAGCACGACCCTCTCGGCGGCGATGGTGCTGGTCTTGTCGCCGGCGGCGAGCGTCGCGGTGACGGAATTGGCGCTCTTCTTCAGCTCCTTCACCTGCGTCGAGGTGTGGATCTTCATGCCCTGCTTCTCGAAGCTCTTGCGGGCGAAGGCGGAGATCTCCTCGTCCTCGATGGGAAGCACGCGGTCCAGGACCTCGACCACCGTCACCTCCGACCCGAGATTGCGGTAGAAGCTCGCGAACTCGATGCCGATTGCGCCCGAACCCACCACCAGCAGCGATTTCGGCAGGCGGTCCGGCACCATCGCCTCCTTGTAGGTCCAGATGAGCTTGCCGTCGGGCTCGAGCCCGGGGAGCGAGCGGGCGCGGGCGCCGGTGGCGAGGATGATGTGCTTGGCCGCGAGCTCGGCAGCGGCTTTACCGTCCTTGGTCACCGCGAGCTTGCCCTTCCCCGCCAATTTGCCGTGGCCGTCGAAGACTTCGATCTTGTTCTTGCGCATCAGGAATTTGACGCCGTCGGAGAGCTGCTTCGCGACTTTGCGCGAGCGTTCGACGATCTTCTTCATGTCGAAGGAGACGTCCTTCGCCGTGAAGCCGTATTGGTCGAGGTGATGGAGGAGATGGTTGATCTCCGAGGTCCGCAGCAACGCCTTCGTTGGAATGCAGCCCCAATTGAGGCAGATGCCGCCCAATTGCTCGCGCTCCACCACCGCCGTCTTCATGCCGAGCTGAGCCGCGCGGATCGCCGCGACATAGCCGCCCGGCCCGCCGCCGACGACGATCAGATCGAAGGATGTCTCTGGCACTTTCGGCTCCTCACAGCAGCATCGTCGCGGGCGCCTCGATCAGCTTCTTGAAGACCTGCATGTAGCGCGCGCCGACGGCGCCGTCGACGACGCGGTGATCGCAGGCGAGCGTGCAGCTCATGACACTCGCCACCGCGAGCGCGCCGTTCTTGACCACCGGCCGCTGCTCGCCCACGCCGACGGCAAGAATGCAGCCATGCGGCGGGTTGATCACCGCGGCGAATTCCTTGACCCCGAACATGCCCATATTCGAGATCGAGAAGGTGCCGCCCTGGAACTCCGTGAGCTTGAGCTTGCCGGTGCGCGCCCGCGCGCTCAGATCCTTCATCTCCGCCGCGATCTGCGCCAGACCCTTCTGGTCCGCGTTCTTGACGATGGGCGTGATGAGCCCGTCGTCGAGCGCGACCGCGACGGCGATGTCGACGGCGTTCCAGCGGAGAATGGCGTCCTCGCTCCAGGAGGCGTTGGCCTCCGGCACCTTGCGCAGCGCCAATGCCGCCGCCTTGATGACGAAATCGTTGACCGAGACTTTTACCTCCGCCGCGGCGGCGATCGCGGCGCGGGCCTCCAACAGCTTGTCAATGTCGCAATCGACGGTGAGATAGAAGTGCGGGACGGTCTGCTTCGACTCGGTGAGCCGGCGCGCGATCACCCGGCGCATGGCGTTGATCGGCACTTCCGTGTAAGGCGGATTGCCGGCGAGCGCGATCACCTGTTCCTTGCGGTAGCTCGGCAACGCCGACGGCGCGCCCAGCGGCGCAGCGGCGGGCGGGC
>DATNIY010000056.1:0-16453 GCA_035604195.1 Allostellaceae bacterium | reverse complement strand
GGAAGCCATATTCCTGCAAGGTGAATTTGCGCCGGTAGTCGCCCCGGTACATGCCGCCGATCTGGGGCACGCTGACATGGCTTTCGTCGCAGAACACCAGCGCATTGTCGGGCAGATATTCGAACAAAGTGGGCGGCGGCTCGCCCGCCTTGCGCCCCGTCAGCCAGCGCGAATAATTCTCGATGCCGGCGCAGCTGCCGGTGGCCGCCAGCATCTCGAGGTCGAAGGTGGCGCGCTGCTCCAGCCGCTCGGCCTCCAACAGCTTGCCGGCGCGACGAAACTCATCGAGTCGAATCTTCAGGTCGGCCTTGATCTGGCCGATCGCCTGGTAAAGCGTCGGCTTGGGCGTGACGTAATGGCTGTTGGGATAGATCTTGATCGCTTCGAGCTGCGTCGTCTTCTCGCCGGTGAGCGGATCGAATTCGAAGATCGATTCCAGCTCCTCGCCGAACAGCGACAGCCGCCAGGCGCGGTCCTCGTAATGCGCCGGGAAGATCTCGACCGTGTCGCCGCGCACGCGGAAGGTGCCGCGCAGGAAATTGCTGTCGTTGCGGCGGTATTGCAGCTCGACAAGCCGCGCCAAGAGCGCGGCGCGGTTGACGGTGGCGCCGGAATCGAGCGTCACCGTCATCTCGGAGTAGGTCTCGACCGAGCCGATGCCGTAGATGCAGGAGACCGAGGCGACGATCACGGTGTCGCCCCGCTCGAGGATGGCGCGGGTGGCGGCGTGGCGCATGCGGTCGATCTGCTCGTTGATCGAGGATTCCTTCTCGATGTAGGTGTCGGTGCGGGGGACGTAGGCCTCGGGCTGGTAGTAGTCGTAATAGGAGACGAAATACTCGACCGCGTTGTCCGGGAAGAAGCTCCGCATCTCGCCATAGAGCTGCGCCGCCAGCGTCTTGTTGGGCGCGAGGATGAGCGCCGGGCGCTGCGTCTCGGCGATGACATGCGCCATGGTGAAGGTCTTGCCCGAGCCGGTGACGCCGAGGAGAACCTGGTCGCGCTCGCCCTGGCGAATGCCGGCGACCAGATCCGCGATCGCCTGCGGCTGGTCGCCGGCGGGCGCGAAATCGGAATGGATGACGAAGCGGCGCGCGACATCGTCGAGCGGCCGGGCGGCGGCGAGAAGCGGCATGGGGCTAAGATAAGGGGTTCGCGCGCGCGGCGCCAGAACCGGCGGCGGCCTGGTTGTATATTGGTAAAAGCGGCGCCCCAGCCATTGCGCCGCGGCGGCGGCGCCCCAGCCATTGCGCCGCGGCGGCGGCGGCATTAGGCTAGCGCCCGCAAATTCCCCGAGCCCAGCCACGCCCATGTCGCTCATCGCCGAACGCCTGTTGCGCATCAAGCCCTCGCCGACCATCGCCGCCAGCAACAAGGCGATGGAACTCAAGGCCGCCGGCCGCGACGTCATCGGACTGGGCGCGGGCGAGCCCGATTTCGACACGCCGCAGAACATCAAGGACGCGGCCAAGCGCGCCATCGACCGCGGCGAGACGAAATACACCGTGGTCGACGGCACCCCCGCCTTGAAACAGGCGATCTGCACCAAGTTCAAGCGCGAGAACGGCCTCACCTACGCGCCGCAGCAGGTGAGCGTCGGCACCGGCGGCAAGCAGGTGCTGTTCAACGCCCTGATGGCCACGGTCAATCCGGGCGATGAAGTGATCGTGCCGGCGCCTTATTGGGTCTCCTACCCCGACATCGTCGTGCTCTGCGATGGCGTGCCGGTGAGCGTGACGTGCCCGCAGAACAACCGCTTCAAGCTGCGGCCGGAGGATCTCGAGGCGGCGATCACGCGCAAGACCAAATGGCTCATCCTCAACTCGCCGTCGAACCCGACCGGCGCCGCCTATACCGCGGCCGAGCTGCGCGCGCTCGCCGATGTGCTGCTGCGTCATCCAGAGGTCTGGGTGTTGAGCGACGATATGTACGAGCATCTCGTCTATGACGGCTTCGAATTCACCACCATCGCCCAGATCGAGCCCAAGCTCTATCCGCGGACCTTGACCCTGAACGGCGTATCCAAGGCCTATTGCATGACCGGCTGGCGCATTGGCTACGCCGGCGGCCCGACCGAGCTGATCAAGGCGATGGCAGCACTGCAGTCGCAATCGACCACCAACCCGAGCTCCATAAGCCAGGCCGCGGCGGTCGAGGCGTTGACCGGCCCGCAGGATTTCATCCCGCGCCACAACGCGATCTTCCGCGAGCGCCGCGATCTGGTGGTGGCCGAGCTCAATCGCTGCGAGGGCCTCCATTGTCCGACGCCCGAGGGCGCGTTTTATGTCTATCCCTCCTGCGCAGGCGTCATCGGCAAGCGCACGCCTGCCGGCAAGGCGATCGAGAGCGACGGCGATTTCGTCGAATATCTGCTGGATTCGGCAGGGGTCGCCGTGGTGCTGGGCGCGGCTTTCGGCCTGAGCCCGCATTTCCGCATCTCCTACGCGACCTCGACCGAGGCGCTCAAGGAAGCCTGCGCCCGCATCGGCCGCGCCTGCGCCGCCCTGCGCTGACCGCTGCGGCAACGCCGTCTGGGATTCCGCAAGATTCCCGTTGCCAGCGGCGGCGCGGCGCGCGACCATTCTTCGCAATGATGAAGGCGGGCCGGCGGCGTTGCGCTCGAGCGCATGACCCGGGCGATGTCCTTCGCCAGTGAAACGCAGGGCACGACGCGAAGGAGGCGAACATGAGCGAAAGACCGTCTGGGCCGCGCTGCGCGGCACTGGTCGGACCCTATCTCTCCGGCAAGACAACCCTGCTCGAGGCGCTGCTGTTCGCGGCCGGCGCCACGCACCGGCGCGGGAGCCAGAAGGACGGCAATACCGTCGGCGACCATTCGTCGGAGGCGCGGGCGCGGCAGATGTCGACCGAGATCAATGTCGCGCACGCGACCTACCTCGACGACCGCTGGAATTTCCTCGACTGCCCGGGCTCGGTCGAGCTCGCCTACGAGGCGCAATGCGCCATGCTCGCCGCCGATGTCGCGGTGGTCGTGTGCGAGGCCGAGACCGAGCGGGCGCTGACCTTGGCGCCGCTCTTCAAGTTTCTCGACGACCACCAAGTCCCGCACATGGTGTTCATCAACAAGCTCGACAGCGCCGGCGCGCGCATCAGCGAGGCGCTGGCGGCGCTGCAATCGGTCTCGGCGCGGCCGCTGGTGCTGCGTCATGTGCCGCTGCCCGGACCCGAGGGCACCGTCGCGGGCTATGTCGATTTGGTCAGCGAGCGGGCCTACCGCTACAAGCCGGGCCAGCCCTCCGATCTCGTCAAGCTGCCCGAGGACATGGCGGCGGAGGAGCGCGCGAGCCGCGCCGGCCTCCTGGAGAAGCTCGCCGATTTCGACGACAAGCTGCTCGAACAACTGCTCGAGGATGTGCAGCCCTCGAAAGAGGAGATATACGGGCATCTGACGCAAAACCTGCGCCGCGATCTGGTGGTTCCGGTCTTCCTCGGCGCCGCGCTCCCTGACCACGGCGTGCGCCGCCTCATGAAGGCGCTGCGCCACGAGACCCCGGCCGCGGCGACCACCGCCGAGCGGCTCGGTCTCGACCCGAAGAGCCGCGACACGGTGGCCCAGGTCATCAAGACCTATTTTCCGCCGCATTCGGGCAAGCTCTCGCTGGTCCGAATCTGGAGCGGCCAGGTCAATGAGGGCATGACCCTCAACGGCGCGCGCGTTGCGGGCGTGCTCCGGCTGCAGGGCTCGGCCAGCGAAAAGCTCGCCGGCGCCGCTTCCGGCGAGGTCGTGGCGCTGGCGCGGATGGAGGGCATCAACACCGGCGCGGTGCTGAGCACGGGAACGCCGCCCAAGCTGCCTTGGCCGCCGCTGCCGAAGCCGGTCTTCGGCATGGCGATCAACGCCGAGAAGCGCGTCGACGACGTCAAGCTCACCGGCGCCGTCGGCCGCGTCATCGAAGAGGATCCGACCCTGGTGCTGGAGCAGAATCCCGATCTCCAGGAGATGGTGCTGTGGGGCCAGGGCGACATCCATCTGCAGATCGCGCTCGACCGGCTCAGGACCAAATACAACCTCGCGGTGATCGCACGCCGGCCGCAGGTGCCCTACAAGGAGACGATCCGCAAGGGCGGGCAGCAGCATGCGCGCTTCAAGCGCCAGAGCGGCGGGCACGGCCAGTTCGCGGACATCCAGATCGAGGTGAAGCCGCTGCCGCGCGGCTCGGGGCACAGGTTCATCGATTCGGTGGTCGGCGGGGCCATTCCGCGCAACTACATTCCCGCCGCGGAAGAAGGCGTGATGGAATATCTGCGCCAGGGACCGCTGGGCTTTCCGGTGGTGGATGTGTCGGTCAATCTCATCACCGGCCAGTTCCACGCCGTCGACAGCTCGGACCAGGCGTTCAAGACCTGCGGCCGCATGGCGATGAGCGAAGTCATGCCGAAATGCGACCCGGTGCTCTTGGAGCCCATCCATTACGTCGAGATCTCCGTGCCGAACGCCTTCACCTCGCGGGTCCAGCGCATCATCTCCGGCCGGCGCGGCCAGATCCTGGGCTACGACGCCAAAGCGGATTGGCCGGGCTGGGATCTCGTGACCGCGCACATGCCGCTTGCGGAAATGCACGATCTCATCGTCGAGCTGCGCTCGGTGACGCTAGGCGTCGGCACCTACAGCGAGCGCTTCGACCATCTGCAGGAGCTGACCGGCAAGGTCGCGGAGAAGGTGCTGGCGGGCCGCGCCGAGCAAGCGGCACAGTAAGCGGGTCAGACGCGACGGTTGATTTTCCGCGCGCCGCGCGTAATTTCGGCCGGTAAGCGCGCAAGCTTGCGCATGACGCAATGAGGGGAGGACAAGATGTCGCGAAGCAACCGGAGATCCGTGAGCCGACGCCGCGTCCTTGGCGGAGCCGTCGCCGTTGGCGCCTTGCCGTTCCTGCGCCCCTCGCGCGGCTTCGCCGCCGATGCGATCGGCAACTACCCCGCGGGCGTGCAGGGAGACACCGTCTTCATCGGCGTCACCTCGCCGCTGACCGGACCCTATTCCGCCGACGGCGCCGATCTCCTCAAGGGCTATCAGCTCGCCTTCGAGCATTTGAACGGCGGCGGCGGCGTGGTCGACAAGACCCCGACGCTCAGCGGCAAGGGCGTGCTCGGCAAGAAGATCATCTACAAATACGCCGACACGCAGACCCAGCCCAATCCCGCAGTCCAGGCGGCGACCGGCTTCATCACGCAGGACAAGGCGATGATGATCACCGGCTGCGTCAGCAGCGCCGAGGCGATCGCGCTGGAGAAGCTGGCGCAGCGCTACAAGGTGATCAACATGGTCGGCTGCAGCGGCGCCAACGAGACCACCGGCGTCGATTGCCAGCGCTACGGCTTCCGCTCGCAGCCCTCGGCCTATATGTCGGCGAAGGCGCTCGCGCCGGTGCTGGGCAAGGAGCTCGGCAGGGACAAAAAATCGATCTATCTCGTGCCCGATTACGCCTATGGCCATTCGGTCGAGCATTCGACCGGCGAGTTCACCGAGAAGGAACTCGGCTGGAAATCGTTGGGCTCGCAGGTCTGTCCGCTCGGCACCACCGATTACAGCTCGTATCTTCTCAACATCGCCAACAGCGGCGCCGATGTCTTCGTCAACGTCGCCTTCGGCGCAGATGCGGTGGCGTCGTGCAAGCAGGCGAAGCAGTTCGGCGTGCTCGACAAGATGAAGATGGTGGTGCCGAACATCTCCGCCTTCCAGGCGACCGAGCTCGGCGCCGACATCATGCGGGGCGTCTACGGCACGATGGATTTCTGGTGGACGCTCGCCGAGACCAACGAGATGGCGAAGATCTTCGTCGACACCTTCGAGAAGAAATATTTCTACAAGCCGAAATGGCCGGCGCACATCGCCTATACCCAGACGCTGTGCTGGGCCGATGCGGTCGAGCGGGCGAAGAGTTTCGATCCCGTCGCCGTGATCAAGACGCTCGAGGCGGGCCACAAGCTGCAGATGCCGCTGGGCGAGGTCTGGTACCGCGCCGAAGATCACCAGCAGGTTCGCGCGGTTCCCGTCGTGGTCGGCAAGGCGCCGAAGGAGATGCGCAATCCCGACGATTTCTTCACCGTCGTCGGATTGACGCCGGGTCCCGACGTCGTGCCCGCCGATTACCTCGGCTGCAAGCTACCTTCCTACACCTGAGCCGAGCCGCCGGGGCGGCGGGCGCGCAGCGCGGGAGGGCACCGGCCTGATCACCTGGTCGCTGTTCTTCTCGCAGATCTTCAACGGCCTGACCCTGGGCGCGCTGCTGGTGCTCGTGGCGATGGGGCTCACGATCATCTTCGGCGCGCTCGGCGTCGTGAATTTCGCGCACGGCGCCTTCTACGCCGCCGGCGCCTATGCCGGCTACGTCGCCTATGCGCGCACCGGCTCGTTCGAACTCGCCATGGCCAGCGGGGCGGCGGTGCTGCTCCTGCTCGGCGTCGTCGTCGAGCGCGGCCTCATCCGGCTCTATTACCGGCGTCCCAAGGAGGATCAGATCCTCGTCACCTTCGGCGTCGGCATCGTCGTGGTCGAAGCGATCCGCGCCATTTTCGGCGGCATCGCGCAACGGGTCGAGGTGCCGCATTGGGGCGAAGGCGCGGTCAGGTTCGGCCTGCTGCTCTACCCGACCTATCGGATCGAGGTCCTAGGCATCGTCGCCGCGGCGCTGGTGGCGCTCTATCTCGTGCTCTATCGCACCCGCCTCGGCCTCATCGTCCGCGCCGGGATCGAGGACCAGCTCATGGTCAGCATTCTCGGCATCAACGTCACGCGCACGTTCCTCACCGTGTTCGGCCTGGGCGCCATGGCGGCGGGCTTCGCAGGTGTCATCAACGCGCCCATCGTCACGGTGAATCCGGACATGGGCGCCGACGTGCTGGTGCAGTCCTTCGTCGTGATCGTGATCGGCGGCGTCGGCTCGTTTTGGGGCGCCGTGGTGGGCGGCCTCATTGCCGGCGAGATCCTGAGTCTCACGGCGATGGTCCAGCCGGCCTATTCCCAGGTCATGCTGTTCATGGCGATGGCGCTGGTGCTGATTCTGCGGCCGCAGGGTTTGTTCGGCGTCCAAGGCCGGCAATGACCAGGCGCGGCGGCGGGCTCGGCGGGCTTGCGCCGGTGCTGGCGGTGGGGCTGGGTCTCATCGCCTTGCCCTCGGCGCTCGAGCTGATCGGCGGCTCGCTCGACCTCGCCGGGCGGATTCTCGTCTGGGGCCTGTTCGGGCTCGGCTTCGACATCCTGTTCGGCTTCACCGGGCTCTTGTCCTTCGGCCAAGCGGCGTTCTTCGGCGCGGGCGGCTTCGCCGCGGCCTATTTGCTGGTCGCGCCGGTGACGGACAATGCGCTGCTGGCGCTCATCGCGGGGACGGCACTCGCGGCGCTGCTCGGCGCGGTGATCGGCGCCTTGTCGCTGCGTCGCTCCGGCATCTATTTCGCCATGCTCACGCTCGCCTTCGGCGAGATGCTGTATTTCCTCGACATCTCGCCGCTGTCGGCCTGGACCGGCGGCGAGAACGGCCTGGCCGGCGTGCCCGAGCCGCGGCTCGGCTTCGGCCTATTCACCCTCGACATCACCACGCCGGATTCCATGTACTGGTTCCTGGCGGCGCTGTTTTTCCTCGGATTCTGGCTCGCCTATCGCATCATCGGCTCGCCCTTCGGGCTCGTCCTGCGCGCCATCCGCGAGAACAGCCAACGCGCCGGCGCGGTCGGTCACGACGTGCAGTCCTACAAGCTCGCCGCCTTCATCATCGCCGCCGCCTATGGCGGGCTCGCGGGCGGGCTCTTGGGGCTGCTCCAGGGTTATATGCCGCCCGATGCGTTCTATCTCGAGACCTCGGGACAGCTGGTCGTGCAGACCGTGATCGGCGGCGCCGGAACCTTGCTCGGACCGCTCGTCGGCGCCGCGGTGTGGCTCTATCTCTACACCGCGCTGCAAGCGGTGCCGGGCGTCGGCGCGCTGTGGAAGATGATCCTCGGCATCATCTTCGTGCTGCTGGTGACGGTGTTCCGCCGCGGCATCTGCGGCGGCTTCCGCCTGCTGTGGCTGCGCTGGCGCGGCGGCGGCCGCGAGGCGGAGCCCGCCGCGGCGTCAGCGATCCCGGTCGAGGCTGGCGAGGCCACGATCCGGCGCCGCGCCGCGCTCGATGGGCCCGTCGTCCTCGAGGCCCATGACCTGACCAAGCGCTATGATGGAGTCCTCGCCGTCGACCGCGTCTCGCTCCAGGTCATCGAGGGCGAGATCCGCGCTCTCATCGGCCCCAACGGCGCCGGCAAATCGACCTTCTTCAACATGCTGGCGGGCGTCATTCCGCCGAGCGCGGGCGAGGTGCAGTTCCGCGGCGAGCACATCACCGGGCTCGGCGCCACCCTGGTCTGCCAGCGCGGCCTCGCCAAGAGCTTCCAGATCAACCAGCTCTTCTTGGGCCTGAGCGTGCGCGACAACATCGCGATCGCGGCACTGGCGCGGCGCAACGGCAAGTTCCGCCCGGCCATGCTGCGCGATGTCGCGCACACTGCCGGCCTCGACCGCCTCGTCGCCGAGACCTTGGACGCCGTGCAACTCGCCGACCGCGCCACGGCGCCAGCCAGCGCGCTCGCCTATGGGGAGAAGCGGCGGCTCGAGATCGGGCTCGCGCTGGCGACACGGCCGCGGCTCCTGTTGCTCGACGAGCCGACGGCGGGCATGGCGCCCACGGAGCGCCTCGCCACGGTCCAGCTCCTGAAGCGCGTCTCCAGCGGCATCAGCATCGTCATCGTCGAGCACGACATGGACGTCGTCTTCGGATTGGCCGACCGCATCACCGTCCTCTTCAACGGACGCAAGATCGCCGAAGGCGATCCCGAGGCGATACAAGCCAATCCGGAAGTGCGCGCGGCCTATCTCGGGAGCACGGTCGAGCATGAGCCTGCTCGAGGTTGAGCGGATCAACACCTATTACGGCGAGGCGCACACGCTCTTCGATGTGAGCCTGCGCGTCGAGCAACACGAGGTCGTGGCGCTCTTGGGCCGCAACGGCGCCGGCAAGACCACGACGCTCAAGACCATCATGGGCGTGCTCGCCCCGGAGAGCGGCGCGATCCGCTTCGCCGACCAGGAGGTGGCGGGCCTGCCGCCCTACAAGCTGGCGCGTCTCGGCCTGCAACTGGTGCCGGACGAGCGCCGCATCATCGGCGGCCTGACCGTCGAGGAGAATCTGGTTCTCGCCGCGCTCACCGCCGAGAAACCGTGGGATCTGGCGCGCGCCTACGCTCTCTTCCCGCGCCTCGAAGAGCGCCGCCGCCAGCGCGGCCGTGAGCTTTCGGGCGGCGAGCAACAGATGCTGGCGATCGCCCGCGCGCTGGTGCGCGAGCCGCGGCTCGTGCTGCTCGACGAGCCGTTCGAGGGCCTGGCGCCGCTCATCGTGCAGGATCTCCTGCGCGTCTGCCGGCGCCTGGTCGAGGAAGGGCGGACCATCGTCATCGTCGAGCAGAACGTGCAGGCGGCGCTGTCGCTGGCGCAGCGCTGCTATATCCTGAACAACGGCCATCTCGTCTATGACGGCACCCCCGAGGCGCTGCGCCGCGACGCCGATCTCATGCACCGGCATCTGGGGGTGTGAGAGGGGGCGCTCGCGCCGGATTGACTTGCCGTGATCATTGGCGGCGCCTAATTAACTCTCGAGGGCGGCTTGGTGGGCGCGGGAGGCGAGAATGCTGGTGAAAGCGAAGCGCGGCTGGGAAATGAAGGAGAGCGATGCCACCCCCGAGGCCTTGTTCCATGATCGCCGCCGGCTGGTGCAGGCGATGGGCCTGGGCGCGATCCTCGCTGCCGCCGGTCCCTGGACGCTCGGCGAGGCGCTCGCCGCCCCGGCAGCGCCGCCGCCCGATCCCTCGGCCGGGCTCTATCCGGTGAAGCGCAACGAGCGCTACACCCTCGATCGGGCGATCACCGACGAGAAGCTCTCGACCAACTACAACAATTTCTATGAATTCAGCGAAGATAAGGAGCTGACGGATCTGGCGCAGGCCCTGCCGATCCGGCCGTGGACCGTCGCCATCGACGGCATGGTCGAAAAGCCGATGACCATCGCCATCGACGATCTGTTGAAACAAATGCCGCTCGAGGAGCGGCTCTATCGCCATCGCTGCGTCGAGGCCTGGTCGATGGCAGTGCCGTGGAGCGGCTTTCCCCTGAAGAGCCTGGTCGATCTCGCCAAGCCGCTTGGCAGTGCGAAATATCTGCAGATGGAGACCTTCCAGGATCCGAAGGTCGCGCCGGGCCAGCACAAATTCTGGTATCCCTGGCCCTATGTCGAGGGTCTCACCATGGCCGAGGCGACCAACGAGTTGGCCTTCCTCGTCACCGGCATGTACGGCCATCCGGTGCCGCGCCAGGACGGCGCCCCGCTCCGCTTGGTCACGCCCTGGAAGTATGGCTTCAAATCGATCAAGTCGATCGTCAAATTCACCTTCACCGACAAACGGCCGGTGTCGTATTGGGAGAAGCTGCAGGCGAGCGAGTACGGCTTCTGGGCGAACGTCAATCCGGAGGTGCCGCATCCGCGCTGGAGTCAGGCGACCGAGCGCGTCCTCGGCATGGAAGGGCGGCGGCCGACCTTGATCTGGAACGGCTACGGCGAGTACGTCGCGCATCTTTACGACGACCTCAAGGGCGAGCGGCTCTTCGCCTGATTGCGGCCGAGTCGCCGCGCGCGACGGTCGGGAATTCGCCCGATTTCAGTCGAATCGTCCGCAAATCCCTCGGTAATTATCCCTTTTGCGACAAAGCCTGCCGCAATTCCCCTGAGAGGTGATTGGAGCGTTGCGCCTGAAACCCTTGCACAGGTAGACTAAAGCTACCGGAATTCAGGAGCATCCCTCATGCGCGTCACCTTCGCACTTCCCCTCGCCGCCTTGCTGCTGCTTTCCGCCTGCGGAACCGACACGGTCGACCGGACGGCGAGCGGCGCCGCGATCGGCGCGGGAGCGGGAGCGCTCGCCGGCTGGGCCGTCGGGATGCCGCTGGGCGGCGCCATCGTCGGCGGCGCGGTCGGCGCCACCGCCGGCGCCTTGACTACGCCGGCGCAAGTCGATCTCGGCAAGCCGGTTTGGCGCTAACCGAGCCGTAACGCTCTGCACGCTAATTAGAGGCGCGCGCCGGCGGGCGACCGCGGCGGGGTGAGCGGAGCGATTTTTCCGACCGGACGGCAATTGCCACAGCTCTGCCTCATTCCCGACACATCGCATCGCTAGGATCGCGCGCTTTTTAACGAGGCTTGCTTGACATGCCGTCATTTCCCGAACGCCTGCCCGAGCCCTCCCTGTCCGGCGAGCGCCCGGAGCCCAACCTCGCCGCCGGCACGGGCCGCGCCTCGGCACGGCTGTTGCGGCCGCGCCGAGAAGCGGCGCCGCAGCCGGCGTCGCGGAGCGCCGAGCCGGCCCAGGAACTGCCGCCGCGCCTCAGCCTCAACCCCGGCGACCGCATGGTTGTGCCGTCGAGCTTCGCCGCCGCCAAAGATGCCGGCGGCACGCACGAAGCCTTGCGCCGCCAGGCCGTGACCGGCGTCGTCGTGGCCTTGGCGCTGTTCGGCGCCTTCTCGCTCGGCCGCTTGCTTCTCGAGCTTCTGTCGCCGGGCGGCTTCCACCTCGGCTGAGCCGGCGCGGTCGGCTGGGCCGACGCGCCTCAGCCGTTCTTGCCTTCCGCCACCTTGCGCAGCAGGAAGTCGCGGAACACGGCAATCCGCTTCGACGAGCGCAACTCCTCGGGATAGACGAAATAAGCCTCGACCTCCGGGCCCGGCAGCTCCGGCAGGATCCGGATAAGCTCCCGCGTCTCCTGCTCCATGAAATCGGGCAGCGCGGCAATGCCGAGCCCGCCTTCGACGGCGCGGAAGATGGCGTGGAGATTGTTGACGGAGAGGATCGGCTGGCGCTCGTAATTCGCCCGCGCTCCCGCCTCCGAAAGCCAGTTCACCGGGCGCACCGGCGGACGCGAATCGCCGCCGTAGACGATGAGGCGATGCTTGTCGAGATCCTCCGGCTTTTGCGGCGTGCCGTGCTTCTTGAGGTAGTCGCGCGAGGCGTAGACCAGGTAGCGGATCGTCATCAGGTGGCGCTGCACCAGATCCGGCTGGCGCGGCGGCGACATGCGGATGGCGACGTCGGCCTCGCGCATCGACAAATCGAGCTCGCTGTCGTCGACGACGAAGGCGATCTGGATCTCGGGATAAAGCTCGAGGAACTCGCGCACGCGCGGCGTGAGCCAAGACGAGCCGAAAGCGACCGTCGTCGTCACTTTGAGCGGCCCCTTCGGCCGGTCCTTCGATTCCGTCAGCATCGCCTCGGTCATCGCCAGCTTGGAGAAGACCTCGCGCGCGGTGCGGTAGAGGAGATCGCCCTGCTCGGTCAGGATGAGTCCGCGGGCGTGGCGGTGGAACAATGGCACGCTCAGGCTCTCCTCAAGCGCGCTGATCTGCCGACTCACCGCCGACTGGCTCAGATTCAGCGACTCACCGGCATGAGTGAAGCTGCCGGCCTCGGCGACCGCGTGAAACACCCTGAGCTTGTCCCAGTCCATGCTATTGCGCCGCGGTGAGCGAAGCGGCGGCTTCCTCGGCGGCGAGGAACTTCTCCGCTTCGAGCGCTGCCATGCAGCCCATGCCGGCGGCGGTCACCGCCTGGCGGAAGATCTTGTCGCGCACATCGCCGGCGGCGAAAACGCCGGGCACGTCGGCGGCAGTCGAATCGGGCTTGGTCAGGATGTAGCCATCGCCGTCGAGCGCGAGCTGGTCCTGGAACATCTCGGTCACCGGGGTGTGGCCGATGGCGATGAAGACGCCGTCGCAGGCAATCTCGCTGAGCGCGCCGCTCTGCACGCTGCGCAGGCGCACGCCGGTGACATGCGGTGGCATTCCCTCGCCCAGGATCTCCGCCATGGTGGCGTCCCAGATCACCCGAATCTTCGGGTTGGCGAAGAGCCGCGCCTGCAGAATCTTCTCCGCGCGCAGGTGGTTGCGGCGATGGATCAAGGTAACACGAGTCGCGTGATTGGTGAGATAGAGCGCTTCCTCGACCGCCGTGTTGCCGCCGCCGACCACGACGACCTCCTTGCCGCGGAAGAAAAAGCCGTCGCAGGTGGCGCAGGCCGAGACGCCATGGCCGCGCAGCAACTCCTCGCTCGGCAGGCCGAGCCAGCGCGCCTGCGCGCCGGTGCAGATCGCCAGCGTGTCCGCGCTGTAGATGTCGCCGGAATCGCCGACGCAGGTGAAGGGCCGCTTCGCCAGATCGGCGCTGACGATGATGTCGGCGACGATCCTGGTGCCGACATGCTCGGCCTGCTTCAGCATCTGCTCCATCAGCCACGGGCCCTGGATCACCTCGGCGAAGCCCGGATAGTTCTCGACATCGGTGGTGATGGTGAGCTGCCCGCCCGCCTGCAGGCCCTGCACCAGAATCGGCGCGAGATTGGCGCGCGCGGCATAGATGGCGGCGGTATAGCCGGCCGGACCGGCGCCGATGATGAGGAATTTCGTGTGGTGGCGTTGCGTCATGGATCAAAAGCCGAACATGTGGTCGAGGCTGAAGGCACCGTCGCGTCGAACCAGCCCGTGATAGCCGAACAGCCGACAGCTCATATCGCGGACGATTATATAGGCACCGGACCCGGCGCGCTCACGCGTCGCCGCCTCGAAGGCCGCGTGATAGCGCCAGAACAGCGAGCCTGAGCAGGGGATAGCGACCCTGTGGCAGGCGATTTCGCCGCCATCGCGGTCGCGCAGCACGAGGTCGGTTTGGCTTTCGCCGTGCCAGGGCGTCGAAGCCGGGTAGATGAGGTGGCAGAGCGTATCGAGATCGCCCTCGCCGAGCCGGAGAAAGAGCCGCGTCGACAGGCCCGGCGCCCGCCCGACATAGGATTGCGGCTCGTCCTTATAGGTGAGCACGGTGTTGAAGACATGCGCACCGAAGCTGGTCTCGGCGACGTGACCGCTGGCGCGGTGCTCGTAGCGGAAGAGACCGTGGAGCCACCCGTCCGCCTCGCCGCCTGCGCTGAAATCATAGAGCAGCTCGAGATGGCCATAGCCCGACGGCAGCGCCGTGCCGTCGAGCAGAGAGTCGAGATCGAGCGCCGCCGATTCGTGCCGCTTGATGCGGCCCAAGCGCCGCCGCACGACCTCGCGCCCCGAGCCGTCATAGGCGATGACGCCGACCGGCAATTCGTGCTGCTCCGTCGCCATCGGCGTCGGCAGCGCCAGACAGCGCCAGCTATCCGGCGGCAGGATCGGCGCCGGCAGCAGAAAACCCTTGCCCAGGAGATTGCCCAGCTCGGCGATCTTCGGGTCGGGGCGAAGATCGCTGCGCTCGACATTGACATGCGCGATGCGCCGCTTGCCCTGCCGCACCACCTCATAGCGCGGCCGGACCATGTATTTGCCGGCGCGTACCTCGATCTGCTGCGGCCAGCGCGCCTCCGGCAGCAGGCTCGCGACATCGAGCGCGCGCGTGGCGTAGGGCGCGAGCGGCCGGTCGAGCCACCGCACCTCCTTGCCGCCCATGAGGTTGAGGCCGATCGCGCCGGCCGGAATGGCGCAGGGTTGGCTGTTCTGCAGCCAGATCGTGACGGTCTCGCCCGCCGCCGGCGCCGGCAGGCCGGCATAGAAATCGGCCGGCCAGGAATTGGCGTCATGGGTGCAAGAGAAGCAGGTCTCGGCGGCACTCGCGCCAAACGTGTCGAGCGCATATTTGACGACGTCGTGGCCGACTGCGCCCACGACATGCAGGAAGAGCTGGCCGGTGAATTCGGGGAGGTCGAAGCGCTGGCGTATTGCACCGCTGTCGAGCACGATGCTGCCGCTGCCTTGGGGCAAGGCCTCGCGCCATTCGGCGAGCGGCGTTCCCGTCTGGTCGAAGAGCAGAAGCCACAGCGCCGCGTCGCGCGCGCCATAGCCGGCCCAATAATTGGCGGTGACAAGCCGCGTCGACAGCCCGGCCGAATCGCGGAAGAAGGCAAAATTCGTCGCGAAGTTGAGCGGATCGAGATAGCGCTCGCGATTGGAGAGCAGCGCCTCGGGCAGGCGCAGCGCGGCGAGGCTCTCGACCGCCGCGCCCGGCGGCAGCAAATGGCGGATATGTGCGAGCGCGCGCTCGGCCTCGTACGCCATGACCAGCACGATGCGGGCGCGGCAGTCCCGCAGCTCCGTCACCGGCTGGGCGGGGCGGCCGAGCACCGGGCGCCCGATCGCCGTCACATCCTGGACGAAGCTCCCGGCGAGTTCGAGCCGCGACAGATCGTAGAGTTGCGCGAAGGCGTCGGCCTGGCCATCGATGTCATAGACCGCGACCGGCCCCGCCGCGAGCCGCGCGAGCCAAGCCCCGGCGGCGCGCGCCGCCAGCGGATGCGTTACTGCCTTGAAGAAGGCGTTGCCGCCTCGGCTGTTGCTGAAGGTTTCGATCTTCAATTGCATCGGCGCCGATCCTGAGACCTCCCTTAGCAAGCAGCCGGCGCGATTGCCACCGCCGTTTTCCTGTAGCGGCGGAGGTGCGCTAACGCCGCTCGAGGAGCCCCTTGATCAGGAACATTTCGGTCTCATGCGTCACGGCGACTTGCTGCCATGCCTGGTCGGATTGCGCGGCCGTCCGCCAGGTCATCAAGGTCACCACCGAGCTCTGCGGCGCGCGGCCCAAAAGCGCACCCGGCACGACCCGCGCCGCGTTGCGGAAGCTCAGGCCGTCGCGGCTGCGCCCGACCTCGTAGTCGATGGCGAGCCGCGCCCGGTCGGCGTGAATGCGCACCCAGGTCTCCTTGCCGTCGAACAGCGACGTGCCGACGAAGAGCCCGGGCTCGACTTCGCGCCGCCGCCAACTGCCCAAGGCCCATTCGCCTTGCCGGACGCCGTCGGCCATGATGTCGAAGGCTATTTCCGCCGGAACCGCGACGTCGATGCTGCTGGTATGACAGAAAGGGTCGATCATGCAGCTCTCCTCTTCGGACGCGGCAGCGGCTTAGCAGGGCACAGCGCCGATTGCCATCGCGATCGCCAATCGATTGACGCGTGCCCGGCGGCGCGAGAGGAGCTAGTCTCGCCGCCGCCATGATGGTCAGCAGCACGAAGACGGCGCGGTCGAGCGCAGACGAGCGCTATCGGCGCAACATGCTCTTCGCGGTCTTCGCCGTCACCGTGGCGCGGCTCCTTTGGCTCGTGGCGGGTCAGACCGATCTCTATCCCGACGAGGCGCAATATTGGTTCTGGTCGCTGCATCCGGCCTTCGGCTACTACTCGAAGCCGCCGGTTGTCGCCTGGCTCATCGCGCTCACCACCGCGCTCTTCGGCGACAGCGAGTTTGCGGTGCGGCTCGCGGCGCCGCTGCTGCATTACGCAACGGCGCTTATCGTCTTCGAACTGGCGCGGCGGCTTTATGATTCGCGCATCGCCGCTTGGTCGGCGGTGGTCTACGCGACGCTGCCCGGCGTCACCGTCTCCTCGATCATCATCTC
>DATNIY010000055.1:0-12674 GCA_035604195.1 Allostellaceae bacterium | reverse complement strand
GGCCTTGCCTTTCGCGCCGAAAAATCCGATTCTTCCGCCATGGGCGTTCTTTCCCGGGCTCGTGTCCTGGCCGTTCTCGGGCCGACCAATACCGGCAAGACCCATCTCGCTTTGGAGCGCATGCTCGGCCGTCGCACCGGCATGATCGGCTTCCCGCTGCGCTTGCTCGCCCGCGAAAATTACGACCGCATCGTCAAGCTTCGGGGTTCCCGCGCGGTGGCGCTCATCACCGGCGAGGAGAAGATCGTCCCGCCCAACCCGGCCTATTTCGTCTGCACCGTCGAATCGATGCCGCTCGACCGGCCGGTCGATTTCCTGGCGGTGGACGAGGTCCAGCTCTGCGGCGACCCCGAGCGCGGGCATGTCTTCACCGACCGCCTCCTGCACGCGCGCGGCGAGGCTGAGACCATGCTCTTGGGCGCCGACACCATCAAGCCGCTCCTGCGCCGCCTCGTCCCCGAGGCCGAGTTCGTCACCCGCCCGCGCTTCTCCACCTTGCGCTATCTCGGCCCCAAGAAGGTGACCCGCCTGCCGCCCAGGACCGCAATCGTCGCCTTCGCCGTCGCCGATGTCTTCGCCTTGGCCGAGGTGATCCGGCGCCAGCGCGGTGGCGCGGCGGTGGTGCTGGGCGCGCTTTCCCCCCGGGCGCGCAACGCCCAGGTCGGGCTCTTCCAGTCGGGCGAGGTCGATTATCTGGTCGCGACCGATGCGATCGGCATGGGCCTCAACATGGATCTGGACCATGTCGCCTTCGCGCGGCTGGCGAAATTCGACGGCCGCGAGCCGCGCCGCCTCAGCGCCGCCGAGATCGCGCAGATCGCCGGCCGCGCCGGCCGCCATATGAGCGACGGCACCTTCGGCACGACAGCCGATCTCGACGGCATCGATCCCGAAGTCGTCGAGGCGGTCGAGAACCACCGCTTCGATCCGCTGCCCCGCCTCTTCTGGCGCAATGCGCGGCTCGATTTCCGCTCGTCGGCTGCGCTGCTCTTGAGCCTCGAGACGCGGCCCAAGCAGCCCGGCCTGGTGCTGGCGCGCGAGGCCGACGATTTTCTGGCGCTGCGCGCGCTGGCGAAATCGCCGGACATCGCCGAGCGGGCAACCGACCGCGCGCGCGTGCGGCTCTTGTGGGAGGTCTGCCAGATCCCGGACTTCCGCAAGGTGATGAGCGACACCCATGCGCGGCTCTTGGCGCAGATCTACCGCCACCTCACCGGGCCGGAGGAGCGGCTGCCGCTCGATTGGGTCGCGGATCAGATGACCCGGCTCGACCGCAGCGACGGCGACATCGACACGCTTATGACGCGCATCGCCCACATCCGCACTTGGACCTATATCAGCCACCGGCCGGATTGGGTCGTCGATGCCGCTCAATCGCAGGAGCGGGCGCGCGCCATCGAGGACCGCTTGTCCGATGCGCTGCACGACCGCATCACCCAGCGCTTCGTCGACCGCCGCTCGGCCTTTCTGGTGCGCCAACTCGCCGCGTCCGGCGAGCTTCTGGCCTCGGTCAGCGAAGCCGGCGAAGTCAAGGTCGAAGGCCATTATGTCGGAAGGCTCGACGGCTTCCGCTTCCTCCCCGATGCCGCCGCCAGCGAGGGCGAGGCGCGCACCTTGCTCACCGCCGCCAACCGCGTGCTGCGCGGCGAGATCGCGGCGCGGGCGCAGCGCCTGGCTGGGTCGAGCGATGCGGAATTCGCGCTTGGGCCCGATGGCGCGCTGCACTGGCGCGGCGGCGCGGTCGGGCGGCTGCGGGCCGGCGAGACCGCGCTGCGCCCGCGGATCGAGGTGCTGCCGGGCGATTTCCTCGAGGGCAAGCTCCGGGAGACCGTGCGCCAGCGCCTCGCGCGCTTCGTCGAGGCGACGCTCGGCCACGGCCTCGCCGCGCTCTATCGCGCTCGCGAAGCCGAGCTACCGGGGCCGGCGCGCGGGCTGGTCTTCCAACTCGCGGAAGCCCTGGGCAGCCTGCCCGCGGGCGACCTCGCGCCGCTCCGCGCTGCGCTCGGCCCCGCCGATCGCCAGGCGCTGGCCCGGCTCGGCGTTCGCCTCGGCGTCGAGACCGTCTATCTCGAGCCGCTGTTGAAGCCGCCGGCCACGGCATTGCGCGGCCTCTTATGGGCGGTGCGGCAGGGCGCACCCATCCCCACGGCGCCGGCCGGCACGGCGGCGCGGCGCGATCCCGCGATCCGGGCCACGGCCTATGCGGCGATGGGCTACCGCGTTCTCGGGCCGCGCATTCTCCGAATCGACCGGCTCGAGCGTCTGGCGGCGGAGGCGCGGCGTCTTGCGCGCAAGGGCCCCTTCCCCGCCGCGCCGGAACTGGCGGCGCGCGCCGGCTGCAAACTCGCGGAGCTGGCGGCGGTGCTGCAGGCTTTGGGCTACCGCGCCGTCGCCGACGACGACAACGGCCCGGTCGTCTTCCACGCGCGCGCCGCGGCAAATGCCGGCGCGCAAGAGCGGCGGGCGCGGAGCACGGGCGCGCAGCGCCGGCCGGCGGCGCCCGACGGTCCCTTCGCCAAGCTGCGCGAGTTGCGGCTCAAGCGATGAGCGAGACCAATGGCGCCAGCCTGCGCCTCGACAAATGGCTGTGGTTCGCGCGGCTCGCCCGCACCCGCTCGCTCGCCGCGAAACACTGCGCCGAAGGCCGCGTCAGCCTGGGCGCGCGGGCGCTCAAACCCGGCCATCCCGTGCGCGTCGGCGATTGCTTGACCTTCGTCAATGGCCGCATGCAGCGCCGGCTCGTGGTCTTGGCCTTGGGCGCGCGGCGCGGACCCGCCAGCGAAGCGCGCGGCCTTTATGACGAGCCCGACCCGCCGATTCCCGTCGCTTCCGGCGAAGCCGCCTGGACCCCGCTCCTTGACGAGGAATACCCGGCCTGAACGCGGCGTTGTCACGCGATCGGCTTGCGCTCGTGCGGCCGCTCGGCAAGGATGCCGGCCATGACGCGGGAAGAAGACGCGGCACTCACCGAGAAATTCAAGGGCGCGCGAATCCTCATCACGGGCGGACTCGGCTTCATCGGCTCGGCGCTCGCGCTGCGCCTCGTGGCGATGGGCAGCGAGGTTGCGCTCATCGACAATCTCCTCGCCGATTCCGGCGCCAATCCTTTCAACCTTGCCCCGATCCGCGACCGCGTCACCGTCGAGATCCGCGACATGCGCGAGCCGGGAGCGGTCGCGCCGCTGGTCGAGGGGCGGCAATTTCTCTTCAACTTGGCGGCGCAGACCAGCCATTTGGGCTCGATGGAAGATCCGGTCACCGATCTCGACATCAACTGCCGCGCGCAGCTCTTGCTGCTCGAGGCCTGCCGCGCCCGCGCGCCCGGCATCTCCATCGTTTTCGCCAGCACGCGCCAGATCTATGGCAAGGCCGATTACCTGCCGGTCGACGAAAAGCACCCGCTGCGCCCGCCCGATGTCAACGGCATCAACAAGATGGCCGGCGAGATCTATCATTTGCTCTATCACCAGGCCTATGGCATTCCGGTTTCGGCGCTCAGGCTCACCAACACCTACGGGCCGCGCATGCGCATCAAGGACGCGCGGCAGAATTTCCTCGGCATCTGGCTGCGCCGCGTGCTCGAAGGCCAGCCCTTCGAGGTCTGGGGCGGCGAGCAGATCCGCGACTTCACCTATATCGACGATGTCGTCACCGCCTTCCTGCTGGCGGCGACGGTGCCGGCGGCGCAGGGCCGCGTCTTCAATATCGGCGCCGAGCGGGCGGTGAGCCTGGCCGAACTCGCGCGCCTGGTGATCGAAGCGAATGGCGGCGGCGAATTCGTAACCAAGAGCTTTCCGCCCGAACGCAAGCGCATCGACATCGGCGATTATCAGGCCGATGACCGGCTGTTCCGCGATACCACGGGCTGGCGACCCACCGTGCCGCTCGAGGCCGGGCTCGTTCGCTCCATGGCTTTTTTCCGCGAGAATCTCGCGCATTACGTCTGACGCGATGAGCGATCCGGTTCCCCAGACCGATCCCCGCGCCGCCTATCTCGCGCAGCGGACCGAGATCGACGCGGCGATCGCCGGCGTGCTCGCGAGCGGCTCTTATATCCTCGGCGAAGCCGTCGCTTCCTTCGAGCGCGACTTCGCGGCTTATATCGGCCGCCGCCACGCCATTGGCGTCGCCAGCGGCACCGACGCGCTGGTGCTGGCGCTGAAGGCATTGGGTCTCGCCGCCGAGGATTATGTCGTCACGGTCTCGCACACCGCGGTCGCGACCGTCGCGGCCATCGAGCTGGCGGGAGCGCGGCCGCTGCTCGTCGATATCGATCCCGCGACCATGACGCTCGATCCGGCGGCGCTCGAGCGCGCGCTCGCCGCGCCGCCTGGACGCATCGCCGCAATCATCCCCGTGCATCTCTATGGCCAGGCCGCCGATCTCGACGCGATCCTGCCGCTGGCGCGCCGCAACGGGCTCAAGGTGATCGAGGATTGTGCGCAATGCCACGGCGCGCTGCTGCACGGCAAGCGCCTCGGCAGTATCGGCGACATTGCCGCCTTCAGCTTCTATCCGACCAAGAATCTGGGCGCGCTCGGCGATGGCGGTGCGGTGGTGACCGACAACGATGCGTTGGCCGAGCGAATCCGCGAGCTGCGTCAATATGGCTGGCGGCAACGCTATGTCAGCGCCTCGACCGGCATGAATTCGCGGCTCGACGAGCTGCAGGCGGCGGTGCTCGGGGTCAAGCTCGCGACGCTCGATGCCGACAATGCGCGCCGCCAGGCGATCGCCGCGGCCTATGACATCGGTCTGGCGGAGACGCCGCTGCGCCTGCCGGCGCGCCGAGCGGGCGGTGGCCATGTCTTCCACCAATATGTCGTACGCGCGGCGCGGCGCGACGCTCTGCAGGAGAATTTACGCCGGCGCCGCATCGGCACCGGCATCCATTATCCCGTGCCGGTCCACGCGCAGCCGGCCTATCGCGGGCGCGTTGCCATCGGCGCCGGCGGCTTGAGCGAAAGCGAGCGCGCGGCCAGCGAGGTCCTGAGCCTGCCGATCTATCCGCAGCTTCATCGCGAGACCGTGGAGCGGGTGATTGCGGCGATCGCCGATGCCGCCTCGGATCAGGGACGGTAGATCAGCAGGATCCCGCCCCAGATGAAGGCGATCCCGGCGATTTGGGAGAAGCCGATGCGCTCGTGCCACAGGAAATGCGCGGCGATCGCCACCACGGCATAGCTCAGCGCCACGGTCGGATAGGCGCGCGACAGCGGAATCTTCTTCAGCACGATGATATAGAGCACCGCCGAAACGCCGTAGCAGACCAGCCCCAAAATCGTATAGGCGTCGAGGAACTGCATCAGCCCCGTTGCAGAGCGCATCGCGCCGGTCTTGAGGAAAAGCTGGCCGCCCGCGGCGATGGCGATGCCGACGATCAGCATGACGTAGTAGGGCATGAGCGATTCCATCACGCCTGCCTCACGGCAAAGGCCGGCGCCGCTGTCCGCTCGGCGGCGGGACGCGGCGCCGGCTCGACCGAGTCGCTGTGCAGCACCTCCTTGACGATGCTTTGCGGCTTGCCGTTCATGGTGAGGTAGAGGCGGCCCAGATACTCGCCGATGAGGCCGAGGATGAGGAGCTGCACGCCCGAGAGCAGCAAAACCGCCGCCGCCAGCGACGCCCAGCCTTCCGGGGTCTCGCTCAGCAGCGCTTCGCCGACCACCCAAGCAAAGCCGAAGAGCCCCAACAGGCTCAACGCGAAGCCGGCGAGGGTCGAGACGCGCAGCGGCATCACCGAGAAGTTCACAAACATGTTGAGCCACAGCCGCACCAGCCGGCGGAAGGTGTAGTTGCTGCGTCCCTGCGCCCGCGCCAGGTGCTCGACCTCGAGGCTGCCGATATTCTGCGTCGCCTGCATCAGGAGGCCGTCGATATAGGGAAAGGGTCCGGCATAATCGGTCACTGCCTTCGCCGTGAATGCGCTCAGGCAGCGGAAACTCGAAAGATAAAGGCCCTTGGGCTTGTCGAGCAGCCGATCGGCGACGCGGTTGGTGAAGCGGCTGCCGAGATTGCGCCAGCGCGCGTGCTGCTTTTGCGCGTAGCGGGTGTAGACCACTTCGTTGCCGGTCGTTTGCGCGTATTCGAGGAGGCGCAGCACCTCGCCCGGCGGATTCTGGAGATCATCGTCCATGGTGACGATGTGGGCGCCGCGCGCCGCGCGCAGCCCGGCGATGACGGCATTGTGCTCGCCGAAATTGCGCGCCAGGTTCACCAGGGTCATCGGCACGCGGGCGCGGGCCAGGAGGGCGCGGCAGATTCGCAGACTGTCGTCCGGGCTGCAATCATTGACCATGATGATCTCGTGCCCGCCCGGAACGTCGAGCGATTGCAGCGCCTCGACCAACTCGCCGATGCTGCCGGCACCGTTGTAAACGGGTATCACGATGCTCAGCGCCAGGCTCGGACTGGTCATGGTCTCACCGCCATCGTCAGAATGGAGCCGCCGAAAGGCAGCGGCACGCGCCATCGCAGAAGCCTGCGCTCGAGCGCGAGGCAGGCAGAGAAGAGCCGCTCGACCGGCGCCGGAAGGAGCGCGACATCGCTCTTCGGGCCGGAAGCGGCGGCGGGCAGGAGCTTACGCCGCAGCACCATGAGCGGAAAGAGAAAGCTGTTCCAATAGCGGCTCCGCACCTGGGCGAAGCCGGCGCGGCCGAGGAGCGTTCGGATGTCGCCGCGGCCGTAACGGCGGGCATTGTCCACCGCCACATCATGCGCCGAATAGAGCCAGCGATAGGCCGGCAGGTTGAGCACCAGCAGCCCGCCCGGCCGCAGGCAGCGGCGAAAGCCCTGGAGCGCCGCGCTCTCGTCGACGCCGCGATGGCACAACACGTCGGCGCTGAAGATCGCATCGAAGGATTGGTCGCGGAAGGGCAGCGCCGCCACATCGCCGATGCAGACCGGACGCGCGCTCTTGGCGCGCGCCGCGGCGGCGGCGCCCGCATCGAGGTCGAGCCCGAAGGCGGCGCAATCGGGACGCTCGGCGGCAAGCCGCTTGAGAAACCCGCCGGTGCCGCAGCCCGCGTCGAGCACGACCGCAGGGCGCTTCACCGCCGCCGCCTGCCGCCAGGCCGCGAGCAAATTGGCGTGCAAGCCGCCGAGCCACCACATGCGCTCCTCGACCGCCGCAAGCCGCTCATATTCGCTGCGCTCCACCGCCGGCCCGCGCTATTTCCGGCCGGCGAGCTGCGCCGGCCCCGGCGCTTGCGCCAGGATGTCGCGCCGGTCGAGGACGACGGAAAGCAGCGTACCCATGCGCTCGACCCGATAGATCTCCTTCCCGGGCAGCGCCCTGTTGCAATTGTCCTTGGTGAAGGCGATGAAGAACTGTGCCGTCTCGCGCTTTGGGGTGAAGATGAAGTTGCTGGGGAAATAATACGCCGCCGAGATCGGCGGGCCGCACACCGCGACGGTGAAATCGTGATCCATGAAATCGGCGCCGTATTCGGCGCGCAGATAATCCTCGAGCCCCTGCACCGCCTCGGCGTAGGAATTGGCCCAGTAGTCGAGCTTGAAGATGCCTTGCGCGCCGTGCACGCCGCCGATGAAGGCGTTGTAATAGACATATTCGTCGGGATGCAGCATGGCCATGATCGCGACATGGCCCATTCCGTAGAGCGCGAGGGCGCCATAGGCGTAACGCCGGAAGGACAGCCGCGCCAGCCAGTCGAGCGCGCGGTCGGCGGCCAAAGCAGTGGCGCAGGCGATGAGCGGCAGCACGAAGATGAAGTGGCGCATGCCGTCGAACAGCACCGCGCGAATCGCGACGGCATAGGCGATCGGGAAGAGAATGCCGAGGGCGACCATGAAGCGCCCGAGCACGCGGCTGCGGTCGAGCCGCCAGGCCGCCTGCCGCAATGCCAGCACCGCCAGAACCGGCGCCGCCGCGAGCAGCAGGAGCACCAATTCCGGCAGGGCCAGAAGAATGTGGACCGGCAGATACTCCCAGGGCAGATCGGTCGCCGGGAAGTATTGGCCGGCGAAGAGCGTGCGGAAAGGGAAGGTCTGATGCGAAAAGGTTGCGAGCGCGTCGAGCGGATGCTCGATCGGCGCTTGCTGCGCCCACGGCCAAAACACGAGCATCACGGGATAGGCAATGGCGGCCACCGGCAGCGCCACGCGGACGCCGCACTTCCAGGCGTCGCCGAGACAGAGGCCGATGCGGCGGGTCTCGCACCAACGCCACAGCAGGTAAGAGGACAAAAGCACGCCGAGATCGAAGAAGATCAGCAGCCCGCCGACGCGCACGCCGAGCGTGAGGCCGGCGGCGATGCCGAGCTTCGCCACCACCCCGGCGCTGGGGCGCGGCAATTCCGGCAACAGCCGCACGAGATAATAGACCGACCAGACCATCCCGACGGCGAAGGGGATGTCTTTCGGGTTGTTGAACATCTGCCCGTAATAATTGGGCGTGAGCAGCAGGAAGAGCGCGGCGATGAAGCCGGCGCGCGGACCGCCGAGGCCGCGCCCGAGACGCCAGACGCCAATGAGGCCGAGAACCCCGACGAGCCCGTTGAGCAGATGCCGCGTCTCATAGGTGCCGAAAGGCGAAATGCGGTTGATCGCCGCCGCGGCCATGTCGAAGACGGCGCCGTAATTGAAGAGATCGAGCCAATTGAGCGCGCGCAGATCGCGGAACGCGGAGAGATAATAGTCGAGGACGAAGACGCCGTACCAATTGTGCACGTCCTCGTCCCAGGTGATGCCGTAATCCCCGAAGGTCCAGACCACCAGCGCCGCCGCCACGACGAAGAGCGCGAGCGCGAGCCCGTCCCAGGAAACGCGGCGCGGCAAGCCTCCGGCGAGGCGATGATCGAGTGGTGTCGCGGTCATCGGCAGGTCCCTGTCGTCCTCCCCGATCCCTGCCGAACGCCTAGAGCCCGCACCGAGCCAGCAATCCCGCAACAACGCCCTCGCCGGCGAAATATTCCGCGGCGAGCGCCCGCGCGGCGCGGCTGTGGCGCTGGTAGTCGGCGGCGATCCGGGCAAAGGCGTCGAGCACCTCCGCGACCTCGGTAAACTCGAACAGCCCCTCCCCTGCCGGATAGAAACGGCTCCAGCCGGTGCGCATGGTGACGACGGGGCGCCCGGAGGCGAGGTAGCAGACGCTGCGGTCGCTGAACCAGCCGCTGTTGGGCCGCACATAAATGTCTTTGGCGACGGTGAACTCGCCGCGCGAGCCGCGGATGAAGTCGCCGTAGCGGTCGAGGTCGGCCGAAATCGGCCGGGGATCGACGAGGCGCCAGCCCTGGCCTTCGACCTCGCGCTCGATTTCGGCCGAAGGCGGCAGCATTGCCATCGTCAGGCACGCCCCGCTGCGCCGCGGCAGGTCGAGAAAGCGCAGGAAATTGACGTGCTTCGACCAGACATAGGTCTCGCCGCCAAAGGCGATGTTCTTGCCCTTGTTCTCCCACGTGGCGATGGTGGTGAAGCAGGGCGGCATGCCGTCGGCCGCGGGCCACAAATCGAGCATCACCGGCGGCCGGGTCGGCTGCCACGGCACGCCGCACAGCGGCACGATCCAGCCCGGCCCGCCGACGTTCTCGCCATAGGTGAAGAAATGCGTGTGCGCATCGAGATAGGCGCGCGCGCCGGGGTCGGCTTCGGCATATTTGATCTGCTCATAGACCGGGTCGGTGTCGACCATGATCCGCACCGGGCAGGCCATGTGCTCGTCGCGCAGGCGCGTGGCGCCACAGAGATTGATGAGGGCGGCGGATTCGCGGAGCAGAGCCGCGACCTTTTCGCGCGGCAGGCCGTGATAGCGGTCGTTGATCGCATCCCAATAGGCCCAGCGCTCGCCTAGCCCAAAGCGCGCCATCGCCGCGCGCAGATAGGCGACATTGTAGCCGCAATCCATCACCACGCTGTTGACGCGGGGGTCGTAAGGATTGGCGCCGTGGTCCTCCACATACCATGGCTCGTAGCCCAGCCGCTCGAGCGCGACGAGATACTGGATCGCCTGCCAGGCGATGCCGGCCAAGGGCATCTGCCCGACGAAATGCAGCACGACCACCCGACCGCGCGCCGCCACGCCGCCTCCTTCGCCCTCTGCCGCGCCCGCCGCGCGGTGGCGCCGAGAATAGCAGAAATTGCCTCCGCGCAGGCCCCCTGCAACCCGGGAAAATCCATATTCCGCCTGGGGTTGAACGGCGGCGGGGCGCATGCTACGCAAGGCCATGCTCGATCGGCTTGCGGCTTGGCTCAAGGAGGGGCAGAACAGTCTTTCCGGCGCACAGGACGAGTTGCAGCTGGCGGTCGCCGCGCTGCTGATTGGCGCGGCCCGCGTCGACGACGGCCTCGACGAGCGCGAGCGGGCAACCATCGACCGGCTGCTCGAACGGCGTTTCGGCCTGTCGCCCGAAGATGCGCGCCGGATCGAGACCGCGGCGGAACGGAGCGAAGAACGGTCGGCCCAGCTCTTCGGCTTCGTTCGCACCATCAACAGCCTGCTGCCGCAGGAAAGGCGGGTCGAGCTCATCGAGATGCTGTGGGAGGTCGCCTATGCCGATGGCGTCCTGGACCCGCTCGAGGACACTTTGTTGCGCCGCATCGGCAGCATGGTCGACGTTTCCGATCGGGATCGCGGCGCGGCCCGATTGCGCGTCGCCCGCCGGCTGGGGATCGCCGAGGAAGAGTAAGGCCGCGGGAGACCGCGCCGAGCTTGCGAGGGAGAAGAGAACAGAACCATGACTTACGTCGTCAACGAGGCCTGCATCAAGTGCAAGTACATGGATTGCGTCGAAGTCTGTCCGGTGGACTGCTTCTACGAAGGCGAGAACATGCTGGTGATCCACCCGGACGAGTGCATCGATTGCGGCGTCTGCGAGCCGGAATGCCCGGTCGAAGCGATCGTCCCGGACAGCGAGCCGGTGGCCGAGAAATGGCTCGAGGTCAACCGGCAGTACGCGGCGACCTGGCCCAACATCACCCGCAAGGGCGAGGCGCCCGGCGACGCCGATGCCTGGAAGGATGTTCCCGATAAGTTCGACCAGCATTTCTCGCCGAGCCCGGGAAAGCGCTAGAGGGCCAGCCGGCCAACCCGCTCTGCGCCTTGCGCATGGCTAAGCGGCTGGCGCCACTGCGCCGGTTATGATATTGTAATAAAAACTTATTCTGCCTGTCTCCGGCCGCTGGCGGGAGGCGGGGTCGGATCGCCGATGGCGGCGCCGGCCGGGCAGGGCGGGATTGGATGTCCCGTTTCCCCTTCAACCCATTGGGATTGGCTGATCGTGTCGCGTCACAAACCCGTCGAGCGCAAGGAAGAGAAGAAGGTACCGGAGAAGGAAAAGCTCGGTTTTGCCGCGGGCGACCTGGTGGTCTACCCCACCCATGGCGTCGGCAAGATCCTCGGGATCGAGATGCAGGAGATCGTCGGCCACACCCTTAACGTCTTCGTCGTGCATTTCGACAAGGACCGCATGACCTTGCGCGTTCCGGTTGCAAAGGCCAAGGGCTCGGGCTTGCGGCGGCTGTCGACCCACAAAGAGATGGATGCGGCGCTCACCAAGCTCAAAGGACGCTCCCGCGCCAAGCGCACGATGTGGAGTCGCCGCGCCCAGGAATACGAGCAGAAGATCAATTCCGGCGATCCCGCCTCGATTGCGGAGGTGGTGCGGGATCTCTACCGCAACGGCGGCCAGCCCGAGCAATCCTACAGCGAGCGCCAGATCTACCAGGCTGCGCTCGACCGTCTGGTCCGCGAATTCGCCGCCGTCGAGAAGATCGACGAGGGCACGGCGACGCAGCGGGTCGAGCAAATGCTGAGCGCCGCGTGAGCGGCGATCCCGGACGCTCCATACTTCGGCGGTAAACCTGCCGCCGCGACGTCGCGAGGGGCGGCGTGGCAACCAGCCCGCCTTGTGATTCCGAGACCTACGGTCGCCTGGTGCGGGCGCGCCGGGTTTGGGCGATCGCCGCAATCCACGGCGAGGCGGAGCGCTTGCGCCGGGTGCATGCCCGCTTGGCCGAGCGCCTCGCCCCGGGCGACCGGCTGGTCTATCTCGGCGACTATCTCGGCCATGGCCCCGCCGTCGCCGCGACGCTCGAAGCGCTGCTACAGTTCCGTCTGGCGTTTCTCGCGCAACGAAATGCGTTTCTCGGCGACATCGTCTTCCTGCGCGGCAGCCAGGAGGAGATGTGGCACAAGCTCATGGAGCTGCAATTCGCGCCCAACCCGCGCGAAGTGCTGGGCTGGATGCTGGAGCGCGGCGTCGGCGCCACGCTCGAATCCTATGGCGTCGATCCGCGGCAGGGCCTCTCCGTCTGCCGCGAGGGGGTGCTCGGCATCACGCGCTGGACGGCCGGACTGCGCGCCGCGATCGACGCGCATCCCGGCCAGCGCCAGCTCCTCACGCTGCTACGCCGCGCCGCCTTCACCGAGGAGGGCGGGCTGCTCTTCGTCAATGCCGGAATCGACCCGGAAAAGCCGCTCGATCTGCAAGGCGACGCCTTCTGGTGGGGCCGCACCGACATTCTGGCCCTGACCGCGCCCTATGCCGGCTTCCGCCGCGTGGTTCGCGGCTACGACCGGCGCCACGCCGGCTTCCTGACAAGCGAATTTGCGGTCTCGCTCGACGCCGGCAGCGGCTTCGGCGGGCCGCTTCTTGCCGCCTGTTTTGCTCCGGACGGACGCGTCCTCGACCGCATCGAGGGGTAATTCGCCCGCCGCG
>DATNIY010000054.1:0-38783 GCA_035604195.1 Allostellaceae bacterium | reverse complement strand
TTGTGCCGCTACTACCGCCACCGCCACCGCCACCCCAACCACCGCCACCCCAACCGCCGCCGTCCCCGCCACTCCCGCTGCTGGGGTAGGTGGTCTCCCCGGAGCCCGAAGCGCTGTAGCACTGCCCCTGGGGCGCGCTGGGAAAGGTCGTACTGCCGTGGCTGGTGGTGCCAAGTTCGACGACCAGGCTGCAATCCTGGGTGGTTTCATAGACCCCATGCGTGCCGGTGCTGGCGCCGCCGGGGGCGGTGCTGTAACTCGCACTGGGCGGCTGCAGGCTCGAATAGAACCATTGCGTGTCGCCGGGGTGGGCGCCATAGGCATTATTGCCGTAGTTGCAACCGCCCAGCGAGGTGGGCCGCGCGCCGGTGACATTTTTAAAGGCGAAGCCAACATTCTGGCTGGCGGGAACCGGGAAAGTTATCTTGGTCGTCGGACTGGCGGTGGTATTTGACCAGAGCAAATTGACCGCCGATGCCGCCGGCACGCCGCCACCAGCGGGCACGATATACCAATAGAGGGAATTGGCGTCGCAGGCGTAGCTCACAAAACTGCCTGCATCGAAGGTTCCGTTGACGAGCGGGTTGGTCGCAGTCGCCGAGAGCGAGGTCGGCAGCGAATGCTCGAACAGGCCCAGGAGCGTGGTCGGCGGCTGCGCGCTCGCGCTGATGGAGACGGTATAGCCGGTGGTCGAGCCACTGGACGTGGTCGTGCCGGTCGTCACCGTGAAGGTGACGCCGCCATTGGGCGGCAGCGAGGCGACGCCGTTGTTCATGAAATTGGTGGCGATCGTCTGGGCGGTCGAAGCGGAGGACGCGCTCGTGTAAACGCTGGCGCCCGAGGTCGCGGCCGCGTCGACGATGCCTTGCAGCATCGACTTGATCTGCGCCGCGCGCGTGAAATCGATGGCCGCGCCTCCCGCGACGACCAAGAGGGCGAGCGTCAGAGACAGGACCAGCCCCATCGTGCCGTCGCGATGGCGAATGAGACGCTGGATCAGGGACACAATCTTGGATGGGCGCAGCATCGGTTCCTCGTTCTGAAAAGGGGAGATCAACTATGCGTCACTTGCGAAGATTTCAGCGGTCGTGAAAACGCCGTTTGCGAGAGCGTGAAACTCGCCGACAGCACGTAGCTGATCGGCGAGGTGTAGCTGTAGTTCGCCTTGACGATGATCACGCTGTCGCCGACGTTGGGCACCACGGACGAGGCGAGGGTGGTCGCGTTCGAAATGCTTGTGGCAGAGCCGCAGGTGGTGTCCTGCCAATCGACCGAGATCCCCGCCGCATAATGCGTCACGCTCGCGATCGTCGCGGACAGCGGAGACGAGGCGAAGGGCATCATCACCAATTGCCCGCCGGTGCAGTAGTTGCTGGTCATCGCGTTGCTGACCGCGGTCTGCTGCGCGACGAGATCGGCAACGGTCTGTGCCGTGTTGGCGACGCGGGTGTTGGCGTTGACGACGCGGGTCACTTCGAAGCTGCCGAAGTACAGCGTCAGCAGGATCGGAAAGACGAGCGCGAATTCGACAGCGACTGCGCCGCTCTGACTGCTGCAAAGGGAGGGAAGCCACGGTTTCATCAGTCGTTCTGGAAGGCGACGGTCGAAATGAGCAGCCGGCTGCCGTAGAGGTATTTGGCGGCCCAGGGAATGATGGTCGGCCGGTAGTAGCCAACCTGGATCAGAACGTCCTGACCGCTCGTGCCGGGCGAGAACCCGGTGCCGGTCATCGTGCCGTTGGTTGACGCCACCGTCGTAGTCAGGGCGGAGAAGCTGGCCGCCGACTGCACGTTGTATTGCAGGCTCCCGCAGGGAATGAGCGTGCCGACGTCGTTGCAAAGCTGGTTGGTGAACGGGGTTGCGGCGCCGCCGGCAGATTGGACTTGGCCGGTTTGAATGAGCCGCCCGGCGTCGCGCGTCGCATTGTCGAGCACGGATTGGGTGAACATGATGAGATCGACCTCGATCATCATGCAGACCAGCAGGAGAAACATGGAGCCGATAATCGCGAACTCGACGGCGGCAGCGGCGGTGCTATCCCGCAGCAGGCGCGCCAGCAGCCCGCGGCGCGCTAGTGCCGCGGCGGCGTCCGTCTCGCGCCGAAGCGGGAGCAAGCGCGCGATGCGTCCCCGCAATATGAGCAGTGAGTTCGCAGCCATTTCGCGCGCATTTTGTCTTCCCAGACTTAACGAAACGTTAGAATTAACTTAACCGGCCACCAAAACTATTCGAAAAATTGCTGTACCAGCGAAATTTTAGTGGCATTAACGTGATCGTCGCGGCGCATTTAGGTTAAAGCATGCCCACGACCGCGCCGCTCATGCAGGTGGCGATGGTGCCCGAGAGGACGGAGCGCAGGCCGAGGGCGACGATTTCGTGCTTGCGCTCGGGCACCAGGGCGTTGAGGCCGCCGATCATGATGCCGAGACTGCCGAAATTCGCGAAACCGCACATCGCATAGGTCATGATGAGCCGCGAGTGCGGACTGAGGGCGTCGGGCGTCAGGCGCGACAGATCGACATAGGCGATGAATTCGTTAAGCACCGTCTTGGTGCCCATGAGCCGAGCCGCCGTCGCCGTCTCCGCCGCTGGAATCCCAATGAGCCACATGACCGGGCGGAACAGGTAGGCGAAGAGCCGCTGCAAGGTCACGGCCTCGTCACCCCAATGCGGCAGCAAACCCAGCCCCATGTTGACCAGGCTCACGAGCGCGATCATCACCACGAGCATGGCGACGATATTGGCGAGAAGGCCGATGCCGTCGGCCGTGCCCTTGGCCACGGCATCCATAGCGCTGAGCGGCGGATCGGGCAGCACGATGCGGCCTTCGCTCGCATCGGCGAGCGAGAAGGGCACCATCAGCGCCGCCACCGCGAGCCCTGCCGGCGTGCTGATGACGGAGGCGATGAGGATGTTGCCGAGCGCATCCGGGATGATCGGTCCCAGCACGGAGGCATAGAGCACCATCACCGTGCCGGCGATGCCGGCCATGCCGCAGGTCATGAGCGCGAAGATCTCGCCGCGCTGCATGCGTGCGAGATAGGGGCGCACCAACAGCGGCGCCTCGATGTTGCCGACGAAGATGTGGACGGCAGCGCCCACGCCAAGCGCGCCGCCCAGACCCATCGAACGGCGCAGCAGCCAGGCGAAGGCCTGCACGATGCGCTGCAGGATGCCCCAATAGAAGAGGAGCGTCGCCAAGGCGCTGATCACCAGCACGAGCGGCAGCGCCCGGAAGGCGAAGATGAAGCTGTCGCCCGGCCGGGTCGCGGCGAAGGGCAGCGGGCCGCCGCCGAGATAGCCGAAGACGAAGCTCGTGCCGGCGTCGGTCGCCTGCTGCACCGCGTCGACGCCGCGGTCGAGCATGAGGAAGAGCGAGCCGGCAAGCGGAAACCGCACCAGCACCAAGGCCAGGGCAAGCTGGAGGAAAACCCCGGCAATGACCGTGCGGATGGGGACGCGCCAGCGATTCTCGCTCAACAACCAGGCCAGCAGGAGAAGAGCCGCAAGCCCGGATGCGCCGCGCGCCAGACTCACTGCGGTCCTCGCCGCCGGCGGCGCGGGTGCCGCATGCGGGCCGGCCCAGGGCGAGCGCGCCCGCGGATCAGGCGACCGCCTTCTGTTTCATTTTGGGCATGCGCTCCTCGTGCAGCCGGCCGGGTCTGGGCGGCGTGAATGGATGGTCGAGATGACCTGCGGCGTCTCCTTGGTGAAGTGATAGAAGAGGACGCCCAGATAGGCGTTCTGTTCCGGCGTGGCGCGGCCCTCATGGATGGCGCGGACGGTGGGATAGCTTGAATGCTCTCGCCCCTTGATGCGGTCTTCCATCGCGTGGCGGAATTTCTCGGGTGACATCGCTTGCGCCATCGCATGCTCCGTGGCTGTCGCGGTCATTTTGTTCCGATCCGCCGCACTTGCGCAAGGGTCTCGCGGCGGCGCTCGGCGTCCGTCTGGACGCTCGGCTCTGCATCGCCTAGGGTTGCCGGATCGGGCAGGCGGGAGTCGAGAATGGCCAAGCTGCGGCATTTCGCGATCGTGGTGCGCGACCTCGAGCGGGCGGCGCGCTTTTATCAAGACGTTTTCGATCTGAAGCGGGTCGGCGAGGACCATCTGGAGATCGGGTCGGGCGTCTATCTCTCCGATGGCGTCATCAACTTGGCGCTGCTGCAGTACAAATCGGCGGAGGCGGCCGGGGTCGAGAGCCTCGATGATCTCGTCGGCGCCCATCATTTCGGCTTCAAGGTGGCGGATATCGAGGACGCCCAGCGGCGCATCGAAGCGGCCGGCGGCAAGTTCTTCTTCGATCTCGGCAAGACCAAGGACGATGTGAACTTCGAGCGGAAGTTTAGGGATCCCGACGGGATCATTTTCGACATTTCGGAAAAGGGCTGGCTGGGCAACGCGCCGGACTGAGACGCGGCGGCCAAGCTCGCCGAGACCGAGCGGGCGGGGGCGGGGGGACCGATGAAGTTCTGGCAACTGCTGATGGTGGGATGCGGCCTCGCCCTCGCGGCGTCGCCGGCCTCGGCCGAGAAAGCGAGCGTCATCCGTATCGGCATCATCAACACGACGAGCGGGCCGATCGCCGCGCTTGCGGAAGAGCAGATCCGCGGCATCGAGCTGGCAATCCAGCAGCTGGGCGGCAAGATCGGCGGCGTTCCGGTCGAGGTCTACAAGGAGGATGGCCGCTATACGCCCGACACCGGGCTCCAGGCGGTTACCAAGCTCGTCGAGCGCGACAAGGTCGATTTTCTCCTCGGCAATCAGATGTCCAACGAGGTGCTCGCCTATGCGAAGCCGGCGGCCGATCCGGGCGTCTTCGTTCTGAGCGGCCTTGCCGGCCCCTCGGCCTTGGCCGGCGCGCAATGCAATCCGCGGCTCTTCGTGCTGTCCTGGGAGAACAATACGCCGAGCGAGGCGGTCGGCGAGCTGATGACCGAGGCCGGCATCAAGCGCGGCTATTTCATCGGCCAGAATTACGTCACGGGGAGAGAGCACGTCGCCGGCGCCAAGCGCTTCTTCAAGGGCGACATCGTCGGCGAGGCCTACGTGCCGATCGAGCACATGGATTTCGCCGCCGAGCTGGCGGCGGTTCAGGCGGCGAACCCGGACGGCATGTATGTCTTTCTGCCGGGCGCCTCGGGCATCGCCTTCGTCAAGCAATTCGTCAATTCCGGCGTCAAGGACAAGGTCAAGCTGTTCTCGGGCTCCTGGCTTGCCGACGAGACCAATTTCACCGCGCTCGGCGACGCGGCGCTCGGCATCAACGAGGCCGCCAATTGGTTTGCCGACCTCGACAATCCCGACAACCGCAAATTCGTCGAAGCCTTCCGCAAGGAATACGGGCGGAGGCCGGTGTTCTATGCGGCGTTCCAATACGACGCGGTCATGCTGCTCAATCAGGTCGTCGCCCAACGCGGCGGCGACATCAGCGACAAGAAGGCGCTGCAGGCCGCCCTCGAGCATGCCCAGGTGCATTCCGTCCGCGGCACATTCGCCTTCAATGGCAATCATTTTCCCATTCAGGACTTCTATTCTGCCGAAGTCGTGAAGAGCGCCGGCATGTTGCGGCACAAGACGGTCTCGACCGTCTTCCATGACCACAAGGATCAGTTCTATCAGAGTTGCCATATGCCGGAATGAAGGGAGGCGGCCGGTGACCGGGGCGGTGGCCGAATGAGCCTGGCGCTCCTTCTCGAGCAGGTACTGAACGGCATCCAGCTGGGGGTCATGCTCTTCCTCATGGCCGCCGGCCTCACCCTGATCTTCGGCATTCTGAACTTCATCTCGCTGGTGCACGGCTCGCTCTATATGCTCGGCGCGTTTTTTGCCGCGAGCGTCTACGGCTGGACGAACGACTTCGTCGTCTCGGCGGTGCTGGCGGTGCTCGGCACCTTCGCCGTCGGAATCGTGCTCGACGTGGTCGCCTTCCGCCGGCTCTACATGCGCAGCCACCTCGATCAAGTCCTCGGCACCTTCGGCCTGCTGCTGTTCTTCAATGACCTGACCTTGCTGATTTGGGGCGCCGAGCCGCACTTCATCGCCATGCCGCAGTTCCTCTCCGGCAGCGTTCCACTCGTCGCGGGAAGCCGCTATCCGATTTATCGCCTGGCGATCACCGGCGCCGGCCTTGCCGTCGCGGCCGCGCTTTACGTCCTCATCATGCGGGTTCGGTTGGGGATGTTGATCCGGGCCGCCGCGAGCAATCGCCAGATGCTGGGCGGCCTCGGCATCAATGTGCGGCGGCTCATCCTTCTGGTGTTCGGCCTCAGCGCGGCCATGGCCGGGTTCGCCGGCGTGATGACCGGGCCGCTCGTCGCGGTCCAAGTGGGCATGGGCGACGCCATCCTCATCACCGCCTTCGTCGTCGTCGTCATCGGCGGTATCGGCTCGGTGCGCGGTGCCTTCCTCTCGGCGCTGCTCGTCGGGTTGGTCGACACCATGGGCCGGGCGTTGCTGCCGCATTGGCTCGGCTATTCCGCGGGACCGGCGGTGGCCTCGATGAGCATCTATCTGCTGATGGCCGTGGTGCTGCTGCTGCGGCCGGCGGGTCTGTTTGCCGCGGGGCGCGCGTGATGACGACGCCCAAATTCACGCTCGCGCTGCTGGCCCTCATTGCTGCCGCGGCCGTGCCTTGGCTGGGGCAGCCCTATCTCACGCGGCTCGCGACCAGCGTCCTGATCCTCGGCATCGCCGCGACGAGCCTCAACATCGTCGTCGGCTACGGCGGTCTCGTCAGCTTCGGCCATGCGGCCTTCCTCGGCATCGGCGCCTACACCGTCGGCATCCTCGGCCTTGCCGGGCTGCATTCGGGATTTCTCGGCATGCCCGCGGCGGTGGCCGCCGCGGCGCTGGCGGCGTTCCTGATCGGCGGCTTGTCGCTGCGCGCGACCGGCGTATTCTTCATCATGATTACGCTGGCCTTCGCTCAGATGCTCTATTATGCGGTGATCGCCGCCGTGCCGATCGGCGGCGACAACGGCCTGCGGCTCGATCCCGTGACCTTCGGCTCGCGCGTCAGCCTCAATCAGCAGACGAGCCTCTATTATGTTTCGCTCGTCTCGCTCGTCGCCGCGCTCTATCTCTGCCGGCGTTTGGTGCTGTCGCGCTTCGGCCGCGTCCTGCGCGGCATCAAGGACAACGAGCGGCGCATGATATCCCTCGGGTTCTTCGCTTATCGCTACAAGCTCGCCGCCTTCGTCATCGCCGGCGGCCTGGGCGGCTTCGCCGGCGCGCTCTTTGCCAATCTCGATGCCTATGCCAGTCCCGAGCTCATCCATTGGACGATGTCCGGGGATATGCTGGTGATGCTCATCCTCGGCGGCGTCGGCACGCTGGCCGGACCGGTGCTGGGCGCCGCCGCCTTCCAGCTCTTGCAGGAGGTCATCTCGAGCTACACGAAGCATTGGATGCTGTTCTTCGGCCCGTTGTTGCTGCTGATCGTGCTGGTCTCGAACCGCGGCGTCCTCGGGCTGGTGTTCCGCGAGGCGAGGCGGGATGGCTGAGCCGTTGCTGCGCGTTGCCGGTCTGACCAAGCGGTTCGGCGGGCTCGTCGCCAACAATGCCGTCGGCCTCGAGATCGGACCCGGCGAGGTGCATGCGCTCATCGGCCCCAACGGCGCCGGCAAGAGTACGTTGGTTGCGCTGGTCGCGGGCGAGCTTTTCGCCGATGCCGGCGCGATCGTTCTTTCCGGACGCGACGTCACGAATCTCGGCGCGCATGCGCGGGCGCGCAACGGCATCGGGCGATCGTTCCAGATCACGAGCATCCTCGGCAGTTTTTCGGTGCAGGAGAATGTCGCGATCGCGGTGCAGGCGCATCGCGGGCACAGCTTCCGCTTCTGGCGCGCGGCCGAGCGCGAAGAGGCGCTCAACGAGGCGGCCAGCGCCGCCTTGCGCAAGGTCGGCCTGATGTCTCGCGCCGCGGCGATTGCCGCGACTTTGTCGCATGGCGAGCATCGGCTGCTCGAGATCGCCATGGCGCTCGCTGGCGAGCCCAAGCTTCTGCTGCTGGACGAGCCGACCTCGGGCATGGGGCCTAAGGAATCGCGGAGCCTCACGGATCTCTTCCAAGAGCTTCGCGGGCGATATGGCATGCTGTTGGTCGAGCACGACATGGATGTGGTCTTCGCTCTCGCCGACCGCATCACCGTGCTCGCCAGCGGCCGCGTCATCGCCTCCGGAACGCCGCGGGAAATCCAGGCCGATGCCGCCGTGCGCGCGGCCTATCTCGGGGACGAGGACGTCCCGGTCGAGCGGCGCCACGCGTGAGAGCGATGCGAAGCCGGTCGCGATGAAGGCGCGCGACCTCGTTCAACCGATGAAGGTGAAGCTGCGGCCGCTGCCCGAGAGCTATGGCGGCAGTTTCGGCGTCACCGTCTGCCTCAAACGGCGTGCATCCCGCCGACGTCCTTGCGTTGGTCGACATTCCCGCGCGCCGGATCCGCGGAGCCGCATCCAAACCTTGAGGCTGGCGCGGGCTTGTCAAGGCGCATGGCGGCCGCGATGATAGGCCGGCTGCTGGGAGGAAGGGGGAAGCCGTGGAGCCCATGGGAATCGGCGCAAGCCTGCCGCGGCTCGAGGACGAGCGCTATTTGCGCGGGCGCAGCCAGTTCGTCGGCGACATCGCCTTTCCCGGGATGCTCCACGCCGCGTTCCTGCGCAGCCCGCATGCGCACGCGCGGGTGATTTCCATCAAGAAGCCCGAGGGCGCCGAGAACCGTGTCTTCGTCGCCGAGGATCTGAGCGGTGTGGCTCGCATCCGATCGGTCGCGAAGCTGCCTGGGTTTCGCGGCTCCGACTGGCCGACGCTCGCCAAGGGCAAGGCGCGCCATGTCGGCGAAGCGGTGGCGATGGCGCTCGCTGCCTCGCCCGCCGAGGCGGAGGACCTCACCGCCGCGACCGTGGTCGAATATGAGCCGCTGGCGCCGGTGGTCACCATGGCCCAGGCGCTGGCGCCGGATGCGCCGCTCGTCCACGAGCAGTGGCCGGACAATGTTCTCCTGGACTCGAAGCTCGAGAGCGGCGATTTCGAGGCGGCGAAGCGCGCCGCCAAGCATGTGGTGACGCGCGAATTCCGCATGAATCGCCAGACGCCCTTCACGCTCGAGGGCCGTGGCTGTCTGGCGCATTACGACGGGCGGCTCGACGAATTGGTGTTCTATTGCTCGCACCAGCTCCCGGTGCCGCTGCAGATCGGGCTCTCGCAAACGCTGGGAATAAGCCAGCGCCGCCTCCGGGTCATCGCGCCCGATGTCGGCGGCTCCTTCGGCCTCAAATCCTATCTCGAGGGCGAGGCGGTCTGCGTCGCTTGGGCGTCGCTCAAACTCGGCCGGCCCGTGCGCTGGATTCGGGACCGCCACGAGGCGCTCATTTGCGACGCGAGCTGCCGCGACTATCGCTGCAAGGTGACGGCTTATGCCGATGCCGAGGGCAAGGTGCTGGCGCTCGATTGCGAAGTCATCGTCGATGCCGGCGCCTATTCGCCTTGGCCTTGGCCGGCGGGGCTCGAGGGCATGATGGCGCTCGGCAACATGCAGGGTCCCTATGACATCCGCGCGTTCCGCGGCCGCGGCATCAATGTCGTCACCAACAAACCGGCGGGACAACCCTTCCGTGGCGTCGCCCGTCCGATCTCTTGCGTCGGGCATGAGATGGTGATGGACGCGCTGGCCTGGGAACTCGGCAAAGACCCGGCGGAGGTGCGGCGCCTCAATTTGGTCAAGCCCGAGCAGATGCCCTACACTTCGGTGACGCGCAAGCAGCTCGACAGCGGCGACTATCCGCGCGCGCTGCGCCGCGCGCTCGAGCTCATCGACAGCGACGGCGTGCTCGCGCGACAGCGCCGCGGCGAACCGGATGGCCGGCTGATCGGCGTCGGAATCGCCTGCTTCTATGAACAGACCGCCTATGGCACGGGACCGTATGGCTATTCCTCCTGGGGCATCGAGCTGGTGCCGGGGCTGGAGCCGGCGGTGGCCCGCCTCACCGGCGATGGCGAGCTCGTGCTCGAGGTCGGCTCGCATTCGCATGGCCAGGGACACGAGACCGTCTATGCCCAGATCGCCAACGAGGTTTTGGGCATCGACCCGCATCGCGTCGCGGTCCGGCACGGCGACACCTACACCTCGCCGGTCGGGACTGGCACCTATTCCTCGCGCAGCATGGTGACGGTGGGCGGCGCGGTCGATCAAGCCTGCCGCCTGCTCAAGCGGCCGATCGCGCAGATCGGCGCGCATTTGCTGCAGTGCCGGATCGAGGATGTCGCGATCAAGGGCGGCGCGGTGGTAGGGCCGGCAGGAAGCGTGAGCTTCGCCGAGATCGGCAGAGCCTGGTACCACCATCCCGAGAATTTGCCCGATGGCGTCGATGCCGCGGGTCTCACCGCGATTGCCGGACACAAGCCGCACGATCCCGGCGTATTCGGCTATTCGACGCACGCCGCCGTGGTCGCGGTCGATCGCGATACCGGCAAGGTCGAGATCCTCGATTATGCGATCGTCACCGACTGCGGCAGGCGGGTCAATCCGCTGCTGGTCGAAGGCCAGATCGTCGGCGGCTTCGCCAATGGCATCGGCAACGCGCTTTACGAGGAATCCTCATACGACGAGAACGGCCAGCCGCTCGCCACGACTTTGGCCGATTACACCGCGCCGAGCGCACCCTGCATCCCCGATGTGAAGCTCGACTTCTTCGAGATCCCGACGCCCTTTGCCCCCTACGGCATCAAGGGCGTGGGCGAGAGCGGCGCAATCGGGCCGCCCTCGGCCATCATCTCGGCGGTCAATGACGCGCTGCGGCCGCTGGGTGCCGCAATCTATGAGACGCCGGTGACGCCGCGCCGCGTCTATGCCGCGATTGAGGCCGCGAGAGCGCGATGAAGCCGGCCAAATTCGATTACCTTCGCCCGCGCGACTTGGCCGAAGCCGTGCGGGCGCTGGCCGCGGGCGGCGAGGATGCGCGCCTTCTCGCCGGCGGGCAATCGCTCGGACCGATGCTCAATCTGCGGGTCGTTGCGCCGAGCCTGCTCGTCGATCTATCGCGGCTCGCGGAGCTCGGCGAGATCTCCGAGCGCGGCGATAGCGCTGTGCTGGGCGCCGGCGTCACCCATGCGCAGATCGAGGACGGCGCATTGTCGAATGCTACCGTGGGGCTGGCGCAGCGGGTCGCTTCCGGCATCGCCTACCGGCCGGTGCGCAACCGCGGCACGGTCGGCGGCAGCTTGGCGCATGCCGACCCGTGCGGCGATTGGGCGCCGGTCATGATGGCGCTGGGCGCCGAACTCGACATTCGCGGCGCGCACGGCACGCGTCGGCTCGCGGCGTCGCAGCTAATCGCGGCGCCCCTTATGACGACGCTGGCGCGCGACGAGGCCATCGTTTCGATCCAGGTGCCCATGCTCGGGGGCAAGGCGCGCTGGGGCCACGTGAAGTTCTGCCGCAAGCCCGGCGATTTCGCTGAATCCCTGGCGGTTGTCGTCATCGACGCCGCGCGCGACGCCGCGCGCGTCGTCCTGGCTAGCCGGACCGGAGTGCCGGCGCATCTCTTTGCGACCGAGCAATGCCTGCGCAGCCGAGGCAAAGCGGGCGGCGACGCCTGGTCAGCCATCGCGGCCGCCATCGAACAGGATGTCGAGGAACACGCCTTGCGCGGACATTGGTCGGGCTACGACCGCTCGCTGCATCGCGCCACGCTGACCCGCGCCGTGAAGGAGGCCCTGATTTGACGACGATCGCCATCACCGTCAATGGCGAGACGATGAGGGCGGAGGTCGAGCCGCGGCTCTCGCTCGCCGATTTTCTCCGCGAGCAGTGCCGGCTTACCGGCACGCATCTCGGCTGCGAGCACGGCGTTTGCGGCGCCTGCACGGTGCTGGTGAATGACCGCACGGTGCGCTCCTGCATCACCCTCGCCGTTGCCGTGGACGGCGCCGCGGTGCGGACCGTCGAAGGATATGACGGCGATCCGCTCATGGCGCTCATCCGGCGCTGCTTCAACGAGTGCCACGCGCTGCAATGCGGCTACTGCACGCCGGGCATGCTCGCCGTTGCCTACGACGTCGTTCGCCGACTGCCGCAGGCCGATCGCGCGCGGATCAAGGCGGAACTCGGCGGAAATCTCTGCCGCTGCACGGGCTATCTCGGCGCTGTGAACGCGATCGCGCGCGCCGCCGAGATCTGGTCGGCGGGGTCCGAGCGCGTCGGCGCGTTTCTCGCCGCGCGCGACCGCCGCTAGGTGCGGACGCGCGCTCAATTCGCCATGTGGCAGGATTCGTAGAAGCGGTCCTTGTGGTCGTGGAAGATCGTGCCGACGACCTCGTGCTGGCGCACGCCATTCTTGTCGATGACCCGCGCCGCATAGAAATCCTGAATCGGGAAATGATTGACGTTGAATCGGAACTTGCCGCGCACCGAGTCGAATTGCGCGGCGGCAAGCGCCTGGCGCAGCGCGGTCTTGTCGGCGATCTCGCCATGCACCGTGCGCAGGGCCGCATCAATCAGCATCACCGAATCATAGATGAACGCGGCGTAAAACACGGGGTTGCGGCCGTATGCCCCATTGAAGTCGGCGACGAACTTTCGGTTCGCGGGATTGTCGAGGTCGGCAAACCAATTGGCCGCGAGCATGACGCCCAGCGCGGCATCGCCCACGGCCTTGAAGCTGTGCTCGTCGGCGAGCCACGAGCCTGAGAAGAGCTTGACCTTGTCCTTGAGGCCGGAATCGGCGAATTGCTTGAGGAAGGCGATGCCGCCCGCGCCCGGCAGGAAGACGAAAACGCCATCGGGGTTCGCCGCGCGGATGGCCGCGATCTCGGCGGCATAATCGACCTGCGCGATCGGCACATAGGCCTCGCCGACGACCTCGCCCTTGAAGTAGTGCTTGGCGCCGGCGGCATGCTCCTTGCCGGTGACGAAGTTTTGCGACAGGAAGAATGCCCGCTTCACGCCCGAATCGGTCATGTATTGCCCGACTGCCTCGCTCGGCGTGTTGTTCTCCCAGGACATGACGAAGAGATTGGGATTGCAGTCGGCGCCGGCGAGTTCGGAAGGGCCGGCGGGGCCGCTCAGGATGAAGACGCCGGCGCCGCTCACCGGCTTGACATAGGCGAGCAGCTGGTTCGACAGCAAATTGCCCAGCAGGAAGTCGATCTTGTCCCTTTCGACCAGCCGGGTCGCGACCTGCAGCCCGCCATCGGGCGTCATCGTCGAATCTTCCTTGAAGACCTCGACCGGAATGCCGCCGAGCTTGTTGCCGAGCTCCTTCATGGCGAGATCGAAGCCCATGTATTGCTCGTTTCCCAAGGCGGCGAAGGGACCGGTGACGGGGCTGATGACACCGAGGCGGATCTTGTCGGGCGGCGCGGCCGTGGCTGAAGCGGCGCCAATCAGAACAGCCAAAGCGGCGACGACGAACCGATGCGGTCTCATGCTTCCCCCCTTCGACCGAGTGCGACGCATGCGGATCGCGCATCCGCGCCGGCGCCGGTCGCGACGAAAAGGATAGGTTTGGCCCCAAGGCGGCGCAAGCTCGAACGCCGCGGCCCCTCGCTCTCCCGCGCCGCCGGCGGTATTCTCGCGCGTCCCCAGCAAGACGCTGCCGGTATCTTTCGATGTCCGTTCCGCACATTTCCGGCGAGCCCGTTTTCTCCCGCGCCGAAGTGCTGTCAATCATCGCCGGCCTGATGCTGGCGATGTTTCTGGCGAGCCTCGACCAGACCATCGTTGCGACCTCGCTCTCGAGCATCGCGCGCGACCTGCAGGGCTGGCAATGGATGCCCTGGGTGGTCTCGGCCTATCTCGTGACCTCGACGATCACCACGCCCATTTATGGTCGGCTCAGCGACCTCTACGGTCGGCGTCCCATACTGCTGACGGCGATCGGCCTGTTTGTCGTCGCGTCGGTCCAGTGCGCGCTGGCCCAGACCATGCCGCAGCTCATCGCCGCCCGCGCGATTCAGGGTGTCGGCGGCGGCGGGCTGCGCTCGGTGTCGCTGGCGGCCATCGCCGATATCATCGCGCCGCGCGACCGCGGGCGCTATCAGGGGTATTTCTCGGCGAACTTCGCCGTTTCGAATGCGCTCGGTCCGGTGCTCGGCGGGTTTTTCGCGGACACCTTGTCCTGGCACTGGATCTTCTGGATCAACCTGCCGCTCGGGCTCGCTGCGTTTCTGCTCTCGAGCCGCGCGCTGGCGCGACTGCGCAAGCCGGCGGGCCGCCGCACGATCGACTGGCTCGGCGCGTTCCTCATCCTCGCCTCGACCACGCCGATCTTGATCGGCGTCGACAATGCCGAACGCAGCGGCGGCTGGCTCACCCGCGGCGCGCTCGGCCCGATCGCCGTGGGGCTGCTCGTCGCCGCCGCATTGATCCTGTGGGAGCGCGTTGCGCCGGAGCCGATGCTGCCGCTCCGGCTGTTCCGCAACCCGGTCTTCTCGGTGGCGATTGCCGTCATCACGCTCATCTCGGCGGTGCTCGTCGGGCTCGTCATCCTGATCCCGCTCAACTATCAGCTCGTTGCGGGGGTGCAGCCCGAGGCGGCGGGCGCGCGCCTCATTCCCTTCACCTTGGGAACGGTGGCCGGCTCGGGTATGGCTGGAATCCTCGTCGGCCGTACCGGCCGTTACAAGCTTCTGCTCATTATCGGCACCGTCGGCGCGACGGCCGCTTGCGCCGTGACCGCCGCAATCGGCCTCGGCCAGTCACTCCTTTTCGACGTCCTCTGTACCGCGTTTCTCGGGACGGCGTTGGGCTTCCAGCTGTCGCCGATCTCCGTGACGATCCAGAACGCGGTGCATTGGCAGGACACGGGCGTCGGCATGTCCTGCCTCCTGTTCTTCCGGCTGATCGGCGGCGCCTTGGGCGTGGCACTGCTCAGCACCATCCTGATCGGGAATCTCACTTCCGGGGCGCTCGCCACGCCGGGACACGAAGTCTTGGGTCCGAGCCCCGGGCTCGCCCTGTTTCATCTCGAAGAATCCCGCCCTCAATTGACGCCGGAATTGCTGGCCGCGCTGTCGGTGACGATCCGCCGGGCCTTTGCCCGCGTCTTCTGGGCGGCGACGGTCATCCTCGCGCTGTCGGTCGTTGCCACGCTCTTCCTGCGCGAGGTGCCGCTGCGCGACCGCTAGTTGCTTAGAAATGGATTTCGTATTCGGCTTGCCAACGCAGGGTGTGCCGCGGCGCCGCCGGGGTCAGGCCGAAAAGTATGCCGCCGTTCCAAGTCAAGCTGCCCGGCCCGAGATGCAGCACATTGCCGAAGAGCTGCGGGCCCAGCCGGTGGTCCTGCTCTCCAAGCGATGCGAAATGACCGAACGGACCAGGCTCGCCATAGGCCTGAAACCCGGGCTCGATGATCGTGCCGAGGTCGATCCGCGTCTCCCAGGCGTAGCGTAACGCCGGCCGGCCTGAGGCGTAGCGGCCGAGATCCTTCTCGATGAAGAGATTGAGCGTGTTGATGGTGTAGGCGAATTCCTTGCGCAGGACCGGACCGAAGGTGGTCTCGTTCGGCGTCTTTCCAAGCATCGCCTGGCCATATTCGACGAACAAGCCGGCGTCGATCCAATATTCGCCGCGTTCGGTGAACTGGAGGAGATTCTCCGTCGTGACCTGGCTGAAGTCGGTCGAGACACCGATGCCCGGCGGCCGCTCCCACTCCAGCTCGAGCTCGGTTTTCCAGAAATTGGTGACGCCGTATTCGAGTTCCTGGGTGTAGCTCTGCTCGCCGGTCCTGGCCCGGACCGGGTCGTGACCGTAATCGCCGACGGACTCCACGGCGACAGCGCCGGGCTCGGCGTCCGGAGCCCAGACCTTGAAATCGGCCCGAGCCACGCCCGCGGAGAGGGCGAGGGCAAAAGCGGCACCTATGCTGTATTTCGAATAAGACCGAATCGCAATTGCGCGACGCACCGCGCAAGACCAGGCTAGCGGCAAGGCTCTTCCCCCTCTGCGATCGAAGTTTCAGCGGCCGGCCGCCGGCAGCTCGCGCTGCGCCGGCGATGGCAGACGCCCGAACAGGCGCATCAGCGAGCCGATGACCAGGACAGTCGCGAGATAGAACACCAATTGTATGCCGGCGGGCTGCGCGCTGTAGCCGATGAGGACGTGCAGCATTTGACCGGCAAGGCTGTGCTCGCTCAGCAGGAAGGACGTGTCCCAGACATTATTGCCGAGCGCCGGCAGGAGATCCGCCTGGAGCAAGAAGGTCGCGCCTTGCGATGCCATGCCGGCGGCGAGCAACAGCACGAGCCAGCTCGTCGTCGCGAAAAGGTGGCGCAGGGGGATGCTGAGGAGGCCCCAATAAAGGGCGGCCCCCAAGCCGACGCCTGCAGCCACTCCCAGGAGGCCGCCCGCCGCGATGCTCATGGCGCCGCTGCCGGCGGTGACGGCAATGCCATAGACGAAGAGCACGGTCTCCGAGCCCTCGCGCAGCACCGCGATTCCGGCGACCAGGGCGAGCGCATAATGCGGCCGCGCTCCCGCCAGCACCGCCTTGCCGATCTGGCTCGCGTTCGCGGCGAGCGCGCGGCCATGCCGGCTCATCCAGACATTGTGCCAGCCGAGCATCCCGACCGCCGCGAAGAGGATCGCCGCATTGAAGAGCTCCTGGCCGACGCCTTCCACCGCGGCCGCAATTTCGCCGGCAAAGCCGGCGACGACCATCGCGCCGAGCACGCCGCCGGCGATGCCGCCGGCCACCCAGGCGCCGCGCCGCGGCACGCCGCGGCTGGCGGCAAGCACGATGCTGACCACGAGGGCCGCCTCGAGGACCTCACGGAAGACGATGATCGCCGTCGCCAACATGCGTGCCACCGCTCACTTTGCCACCACATGGCCCCGGGTCTCCGGGTGGAAGTCGTCGAAGAACTCGTAGCTGCCGGGATCGAGCGGCCCGATGAAGACGGTGATCTCGCCGCCCGCCGTGACGATCTTCTCACGGTGCAGCGCGATGCTCTCGAACTCCGACGTCGTGGCGCCTTCGTTGCGGACAAGCAGCTTGACCTTGACCCCGGCGGGGATCGCGAGATCGCTCGGGACGAATTGATGATCCTTGATCGCAATGGTGTAGCTGGGATCATCGGCCAACGCCGGCGCCGCGACGGCGAATGCGAAGACGCTGAAGAGGGCGAAGCGCAACATGGGCTTGACGTTATCGGTGCGATTGCGAATTGTTCTCATCTTATTGCCCGCAAGGACTCCTGTGCAAGCTAAATCCGCTGTTGCGGCCTTAGCGGGGCTTTTGGCCTGCCAACCGCATTCCATAAGGGGCCCGGAGCTTTCCGCCCAAGCCAAGGACCGCGTGCGACGCCGTGACGCAGGGTCCGCGGCCGCTATTGCGTCAAATTCGCATTTGCATGCTGCCCTGGTTTTGTCTATGGTGGATCCGTTCGCGGGGCCCCACGGCAGAGCGGCAGGAGCGTCAATGTATATCTGTCTTTGCAACCGGCTCACCGACCATCAGGTCCGCCGCATTGCCGAGCCCGACGTCACCGTGGAGCAGATTTATCTCCGTCTCGGTTGCCGGCCGCAATGCGGCAAATGCATTCCGGTCGTGCGCGACATCCTGGCAAGCGTGGCCGCCAGCCCCCTCGCCGAAAAGGCGGTCTGAGACGGGCCCCCGCGCCCCGGCAATTTGCCCTATAGTCGGTCCTTTGCTGAGGGGAGGGCGCCGCTGTGCAAGGTGATCCGAAGGTCCTGCAGTATTTGAATAGGGTCCTCAAGAACGAGTTGACCGCGATCAATCAGTATTTCCTGCATGCGCGGATGCTGCGCCATTGGGGCGTCACTCGGCTCGGCGCCTACGAGTACAAGGAGTCGACCGACGAGATGAAACACGCCGATCGCCTCGTCGAGCGCATCCTGATGCTCGATGGGCTGCCCAATTTGCAGGATCTCGATAAGCTCTTCATCGGCGAGACCGTCGTCGAGGCGCTCCAGGCCGATCTGCAGCTTGAGCAAGGAGCGGTGTCGTCGCTGCGCGAGGCCATCGCCCATTGCGAGACCGTCCGCGATTTCGTGAGCCGCGATCTCCTGGCCGAAATTCTCGAGGCCGAGGAAGGCCACATCGACTTCATCGAGACGCAGCTCGGCCTCGTCGAGAAGATCGGCGTCGGGAACTACATTCAGCTTCAGTCGGGCGAGGCGGAGTAAGTGCCGCGGAACGTCGCGCCTTACGCTCGGCGGGCCGGCCTGCGCTGACCCAGAGAGCGCAAATCAAGATCGTTCTGACCAAGGCCGAAGTAATGAGTCGCGAAGGCGCGGCACTGCCGGGATGGGCATGGCGGCGGATTCTGCCAGTGGTCGGGCCGGGCATCGTCGTCATGCTCGCCGACACCGACGCCGGCAGCATCATCACCGCCGCCCAGAGCGGCGCGCAGCAGGGCTACAAACTCCTGCTGCTGCAGCTCGTGCTCATCCCGGTTCTCTTCATCGTTCAAGAGCTCACGGTGCGCCTCGGCCTCGTCACCCGGCGCGGCCATGGCGAGCTGATCCGCGAACGCTTTGGCGCAGGCTGGGCGTGGCTCTCGGTGTCGACCCTCGCGGTCGCCTGCGTCGGCGCGCTCGTCACCGAGCTTTCCGGCATGGCCGGCGTGGCGCAGCTCTTCGGGGTGCCGGTGTGGTTGATGCTGCTCGGCACCGTGGCCTTCATCGTCGTGGTCGTTCTCACCGGGTCTTACCGTTCCGTCGAGCGGGTGGCGATCTGCTTCGGGCTGTTCGAGCTCGCCTTCTTCGGCGTCGCTCTGTTCGCCAGGCCCGATCCTGCGCAGATCGCCGCCGATGTCGCCCAGACGCCATTCACGGACAAGGATTTCCTCTACCTCGCCGCGGCCAATATCGGCGCCGTCATCATGCCGTGGATGGTGTTTTATCAACAGTCGGCAGTGGTCGATAAGGGCCTCACGCCGCGCAACCTCGGGATCGCGCGCTGGGATACCGCGATCGGCGCCATCGTGACGCAGCTCATCATGGCGGCGGTGCTGGTGGCGACGGCGGCGACCATCGGCACGGTCAATCCGGCGGCGCCGCTCAATGACGTGCCGCAGATCGCGACGGCGCTCACGCCCTATTTGGGCGACATGGTCGGGCGGCTGGTCTTCGCCTTGGGCATGAGCGGCGCTGCGCTGCTGGCGACGATGGTGGTGAGCTTGACCGTTGCCTGGGGGCTCGGCGAGGTCAGCGGCTTCAAGCGCTCGCTCGAGCACCATCCGCGCGAGGCGCCGTGGTTCTATGGCATCTTCACCGCGCTGCTGATCCTGTCCGCGCTGCTGGTCGGCTCGGGCATTCCGCTGGTCAGCCTCTCGGTCGCTGTCGAGGTGCTGAACGCGCTGCTGCTGCCGATCGTGCTGGGCTTTCTCTATCAACTCGCGCGCCGGGCGCTGCCGCCGGAATATCGGCTGCGCGGCTGGTACGCCGGGTTGGTCGCTATCATCATTCTGATCACCGCCGGTTTCGCGCTCTTTGCCGCGCTGAGCGGCATCGCCGGCTGAGCGGGCTGGGTCAGATTAAACGCCGACGATTCCGCTGACCGCCGCGGGCGTCGCCGGCGCGTCTGAAAACACCATCTCGAGCGCGCGCTTGTCGAGGCGCAGATGGCGCTGTAGCACCGTACCGAGCGCGCTGCGGAAATCGGTGGTAATCGCCAAGTCTCGGCCTTGATAGAGCGCCCCCTCGGCGAGCCCGGGCCAGACGCCATAGACCCGGCCGCCCTTGACCGGGCCGCCCAGCACCCAGAGCAGATTGCCGTGGCCGTGGTCCGTGCCGCGGTTGCCGTTCTCGCGCACGGTGCGGCCGAACTCGGACATCACCACAATCACCGTGTCGCGATAGGCGGGGCCGAGGGCTTTGGCGAGGCCCGCCAGCCCCTCGGCCAGCGGCTTCAGATGGTTGGCGAGTTGGCCTTGCGATGAGCCCTGGTTGACATGCGTGTCCCAGCCGCCGAGATCGAAGAAGGCCAGCTGCACCGAGGGGTCCTTCATCACGAGCGCGGCCAAATGCTGCGTGTCGGTGGCGAAGCCAAGGGGCGAGGGCGCGCCGTTATCCGCCTCCTTCATGTCGTCCTGAAGATCGGCCATCAGCTTGACACGGGAGCGCACGCCATCCTTGTAGGCGAGGCTCAGAGCATCATCGCCGGCATAGAGCCGATCGAAAGCGGCATTGATCACCGGCCGGTCGATCGGCATGGGCTTGTTGGCGCCGCGCCCGATCGGGACGTTGGCGACGCTGAGCCGACCCTTGAAAATACGCGGCAATGTCGGGCCGAAGGCAACGGCCGAATTCGTCGCATGCGCGCCCGGAAGCTGCGCCAACAGCCGGTTCATCCAGCCGTCGGGCGTGGATTTTCGCCCGGGCGTGCCGCTCTCCATGTAGTCCTGCGCATCGAAATGCGAACGCGTCGGATCGGGCGAGCCCGCCGCGTGAATGAAGGCGAGACTGCGCTCGCGCCATAACGGCAAAATCGGCGCCAGAGCCGGGTGAAGGCCGAAGCGGCCATCGAGGTCGAGCGCGCCTTCCGGCTGGCCCGGATGTGGGATCGCGATCGAAGGGCGCGCATCGTAATAGGCCGGCTCGGCATAGGGCACGACGACATTGAGCCCGTCCACGGCGCCGCGCAGCAGAACGACGACGAAGCGTTGGCCCGTGCCGTTCGGATTGCTGGCCGCCCAGCCGCGCGCGCCCAAGGGCAGCACCGATAGTCCGGCCGCGGCGGCGGAGCGCATCAGGAAATCGCGACGCTGCATGCGAGACCCTCCTAGCACCGCATGAACTCGGGCGAGCCCAGCACCATCGCCGCGCGCAGCTCGGGCGGCGCCGCTGCGATCGCGGCCATGGTCGCGGCGGAGAATTGATGACCCAAGGTTGCCGTCAGCGCCGCCTCGTCGAGCACCGGGCCCCGGGCCTGCAGCTGCTCCGGTTCCTCCGGCAAAGGCATCGCCCCCTGGACCCTGCCGGCCGCGGCGGCGAGGCGCGGCCTGGCGGCGCCATTTGCGCCCATGTCGTCGGGTGCGGCCTCGAGCGGGAGATGCCCGGTCGCGAGCGCGACGGCGAAAGAAAGCCGCAGCATCATGGCGTCGGGATTGAGCCAAGCCTCTTGCGTGTTCTTGTAGCCGTCCGGCGTCAGGCAGCCGTAAGGATGCTCGCCGAGCCGGGTCATCGTCGCCTCGAGCGGCCGGAAGTTGCGCACGGGAACGCCGGCGGCGCGCACCGCGGAGACGACATAGCGATAGGGCGATTTGAACTTGGCGCCGAAAGCAGCGGGGGCGCGGAAGGGCTCGCTCGAGAACAGCGTCTGGAGCACGGCGCGGATGTTGCCGTCGCTCGCGAGGAAGGTGCGGGCCATCGCCGCCGTGACGGTTTTGTCGGGCTCGTCCGCGAGGAAATATTGCGCGAGCTTGTAGCTCACATGCTGGGCCGTCGCCGGGCTGCGCGCGAGCGTATCGAGCGCCGCCTCGCCTTCCTCGACGCCGGCGCCCTTGACGAGCCGCCCGAGAAAGCGCTTGTCGGAAAAATCGTGCCGTTCGGAATCGAAGACGAAGCCATCGCGTCCCGCGGCCGGCGCCGCCTGCATCTGCCGTTGCTGGCGCAGCCAGCGCATGCCAGGGGCATCCATGCGTGCGGCCGCCAGATCCCGCCACGGCACGATCGTCCATCCCGTGAGGATGCGCGCCAGCGCGATCACGTCTTCCTGCGTATAGCCGCCGGCGACGCCGAGCGTGTGCAGCTCCATCAGCTCGCGCGCATAATTCTCGTTGAGCCCCTCGAATTGGCCGCGGGCGCCGGGGCTGCCCGGCGCGGTGTTGAGCCAGTTGTCGAGAAAGAACAGCATCGCCGGGTGCTTGGCGGTGGCGCCGAGGAGATCGCGGAAGCGGCCGAGGATGTGCGGCCGGATCGCCTCCTCGGCATAGGCGCCGACCCACAACCGGTCGAGGCCCTTGCCGAGAAAGACGTTGAAGTGGTTGAACCAGAAATCGGCGAGACATTCCTCGAGCTGCCGCGGGCTTTCGAGAGCGCGCAGCAGGCGGAGCTGAATCGACTCCTGCGCGACGAACAGCGCATGGCGGGCGATTTCCTGCTGCTGCTCGGGCGTCTTCGCGCTGCCGGGCTGGCGCGTCGCGGGCGGCCCGTATTGCACAAAGATCTGCGGCGGCGACAGGCGCGGCGTGACGAAACTCGCCATGCGGTTGGTCAGGTCGCGCGGCAATGGCAGCGATTGCGGATTGAGCTGTTGTTCGATCCAGCGCTCGGCGCCGGCGGACGCGATCCGGTCGAGATCGCCGGGTCGCGGACCGTAACCGAGCCGATCGGCCAAATGTCTAGCCAATGCGAGAGGGCCTATCATCGATGAATCTGCCGACGGTGAAACACTTACCGGTTATAGGCGCGGGCAGGAGCGCGCATCCCTTGACCTGATACGACGAGCCTCTTTTACGAATGCTTAACCGCTCGGAGCCGCGCTTCTATCGCTTCAACGGTTCCCCGCCGGGCTTGCTCAGCCAGACCCAGCGCTGGCCCTTGGGGTCGTAGGTCACAAGGACGGCGCTGTCGATGCCGATGCCCCGCTGCGGCACTTTCTTGAAATCGTAGATGCCGTCGATGCCGGCGAAATCGGTGAGATTGCCGATGTAATCGCGAATCTGCGCGGCCGTCGCATTCGGTCCGAGCTTGCGCAGCGCGTCGATGACAATCAGAGCCGGGTCCCAAGCGGTTCCCGTCGCATTGTCGGCCCTGAGCTTCGCGGATTTCAGCAGGGCATACATCTCCTGCTGTTTTTGCTCGACGCGCGCGTCGAGCGTGATGACGCCCTCATGCTCGGGATAAGAGGCCGAGGGGATGAGAAGCTGCTTCGGCAGGAAGCCCACATACTGCGACAATTGCTGGAACTGCTGATTGCCGGGGGTGGTGCCGACGGGAATGTCGAGGCCGGCCTGGGCGATGCCTTTGAAAATGGTCGCGATCTGTGCGCCGGTCGTCCACGCAATCATGGCCTGCGCGCCCGCGGCCTTGATCCGCTCGATCTGGGCGGTGACGCTCAAATCCGTCGCGTTGAAATGCGGATGCTCGACCATCTTGACCGCGGCGTTTTCAGGCAGCGTCAGCGCGTGATCGATGCCGCGGTCGGCGTCCTGCCCGGTCGCATCGGTGCTCGAGAGCATGGCGATCCGGGTCCAGCCCTTGAGGTGGAAATAGCGGACGAGCGCCTCGCCGAGGTCGCCGGTTTGGATGAATGCCGAGAAGACATAGCTTCCCGCTGCCGGATGGATGCCCGGCGAGGTGCAGTACATCACCGGCCCATCCTGCATGAGCGGCGCCATCGCATTGCACATCGCCGTGATGGCCGAGCCGAGGATGACCGAGGGATGGGTGGCGAGCACGTCGTTCGAGAGCTGCACCGCGACTTGCGGGCTAGTCTGGTCGTCGTGATAGACAAAGCGCAAATCACGGCCCTGGATGCCGCCGCTTCTGTTGACGCTGGCCCGGACCAGCTCGAGCATTTGCTGCTGCTCCTGCCCGATGAAGGCGGCGTTGCCGGTGAGCGGCAGGATGACGTGAAGCTGGTAATCCTCGACGGCACGCGCCCCTGGCGCAAGCCCAAGGCCGAGCAGCAGCGCGAAGATGCCGGCAAAAGTGCGAGCCATTTTCATGAGCTGCGTCCCTCCCAAAGAATTTGGTCGGATAATCTTGGGCGCGTGCGGCGCTGTCAATCGCGGGGCCGCGCCATGCTCATTCGGCGGTGGACATTTCCGCGCACGGATGATGAGATCGCCGCTATGGACCACGCATGATCGAGAGCATCGACATCGCCCGCTGCACCGGCTGCGGCATCTGCGACCTGGTGTGTCCGGCCGATGTGATTCACATGACGCCGGTGGCCGTGGCGGTCGCGGTGCCGGGTCTGGTCGAGACCAAGCTCCTGCCGGTGATCAAGTTCCGCGAGCACTGCATCACCTGCTTCAGCTGCGAGATCTTCTGTCCCGAGAAGATCATCGACGTTCATCCCGTCGTGAAGAACCGCCCGCGTCCCTGGTAGGAGCCGAGATGAACGCGTTTCGCGGCAGCTTGATCGAGACCGATATTCTCGTGGTCGGCGCGGGCGCGGGCGGGCTTCTGGCCGCGCTGAGCGCCAAGCGGCACGGCACGCCGGGAACCCGCGTCACCTTGCTCGACAGCTGGATGGTCGGCCGCACCGGCCACACCGCCTTCTCCAACGCCTGGACGGTGGTCGTCTTGCCCGAGGACGACATCGCCGCCATCACCGACGAGATCATCGCCGGCAACGATTGGGTCGCCGACCAGCTTCTGGTGCGCGAGGTGCTGGCGATGTCCTTCGACCGGCTCAAGGACCTGGAAGCGCTCGAGCTGCAATTTCCCAAGGATGAGAGCGGCCAGTACATCCGCCGTCCGACGCGCGGCCTCGATGCAACCCGCGTGCTTTATCCCATCGGCGGCGGACTCGAATTCTGCTGGCGGCTGCGGCGCGGACTCGAGGCCGAAGGCGTGCAGCTCCTCGACCGCATTTTCGTCACCGGGCTGATGCGCGGCCCCGGCGACCGCATTGTCGGCGCGGTCGGGATTCACAGCCGGACCGGCGAATTCCATGCCATCAAATCACGCGCCACGATCATCTGCACCAACGCCATCACCTTTCGCTCGGGCTTCGTCCGGGACATCACGGGGACGGGGACCCTGCTCGGCTTCAAGGCGGGAGCGGCGCTGCGCAATGCCGAGTTCAGCTACACGCGTCCGGGCACGCCCAAATTCTATTTCGAGGGCATCACGTTCGCGATTCAGGAAGGCGCGCGCTTCCGCAATGCCAAGGGCGAGCGCTTCATGCTCGAGCACGAGCCGCAATGGGGCGACGAGGCGGACGTGCCGCGCATCGCCCGCGCCATGGCGATCGAGCGGCAGCGCGGCAATGACCCGCTCTATCTCGACATGTCCGGCGTGCCCGAGGAGGTGCGCGACTATTTCATCCACAGCAAGGTGAAGTGGATGGCGTATTTCTACGGCAAGCTCGGGCCGGAGACGCAGACCGACATGTTCGGCAAGACGCCCTACTTCCCGCTGAATCAGATGACCAAGATGGGCATCCGCACGGACCATGCTTGCCGGTCCGACGTGCCGGGGCTGCTCGTCGCGGGCCTGGCGCAGGCGGGCTGCGCCAATCACTTTGCCGGCTTTCACATCGGCATGTGCATCGGCACCGGCTGGATCGCCGGCCGCAGCGCGGTCGAGGATCTCGACCGTCTCGGTCCGCCGCAAATCGACGCCGCCGAAATCCGCGCACTCCACGACGATGTCTTTGCCGACGAGGACGCCGGCGCCACTGCCGAAAGCGACCGGGTGCTGCGCGAACTGCAAGCCGTGATGTTCGCTTACGATGTATTCGTATGGAAGCGCGCCGACCGGCTCCAAGCGGCGCTCGCCCGGATCCGCGCTCTCAAGGACGAAATGGCGTCGCTCGCGGCGCCGCATATCCACGAGCTGGTGCGGCTCAAGGAGACCGAGGCCATGCTGCTCGCTGCCGAGATCAATCTCGAAGCCTCGCTCTTCCGCACGGAATCGCGGATGAGTCATTTCCGCGAGGATTACGACTTCCGCGACGATGCGAACTGGCTGTGCTGGGTCGATGCGCTGGCGGAGAAGGGCGCATTGAAGCTCGCGAAGACGCCGATCCCGACGCCCTTATGCGCCGTCGGCTCCGCCGGCCGCCAGGCGGTGCACCGCGAAGTCAAGGGCGCGGTCGAGTAACCTGCCGCGCGTCGCGCTCAAACAGACGCTGCGCATCGGGATGCTTCAGCGCGGGATCGAGCCCGTCGAAGCGGCCGGTGCGGCGCAAATCCTCGGCAATCTGCCGCAGCAGCGACAGCACCATCAGCGTCGGCGCCGAGGCGATCGTCACCCGCCTGACGCCGAGCGCCTCGAGTTCAGCCGCGCCGGGCATGCCGGCGCGACCCGTGACATTAAGCGGCAATGGCACCGCCTTGGCCAACGCGGCAATGGTCGCGGGATCGCGCAAGCCGAAGGGATAGAAGCAATCGGCCCCGGCTGCGGCATAGGCTTCGGCGCGCCGCACCGTCTCGGCAAATCGCGATGCGTCGTCGCCGATCTTGCGGAGATACAGATCGGATCTGGCGTTGATGACGATCGGCACGCCCGCGCGTGATGCAGCGTCGCGCGCGGCACGGATGCGCTCCGCGGCATCGGCGATGTCGCGGATGGGCGTTGCCGCGCCGTGCAGTCCGTCCTCGAGATTGATCCCGACCGCGCCGGCCGCGATGATCTCCGCCACATTCTCCGCGACCTGCCCGGAGGTCTCGCCATAGCCGGTCTCGATGTCGGCGGTCACCGGCACATCGACGCAGCCTGCGATCCGCGCCGTTGCCGCGGCCACCTCGCGCCACGGCGCTTGCTCGCCGTCGGGATAGCCCAGCGCCCAGGCAACGCCGCCGCTGGTCGTCGCGATCGCCTCGAACCCCGCCGCCGCGAAGATGCGCGCGCTCATCGCATCCCAGGCGTTGGGCAGCAACAGGAGATGCGGGCCGTGATGCATGCGGCGAAAGGCTTCCGCCAACTTTTTCTGGTCGTTCTTGCCCATGGCGGTCTCCTCGGCCGCATAAATTCGCTTTCTCGCGCGCGCACCCTCGTGCCGCGGCTCAACCTGGTCAAGGTCGGGCGCCATGCGCGTCACGCTTGACCGGCAGGAAATATCCGCTTATTATCCCATATAAGAAATAACGTCCTATATACGGGACAAAGGGGAAGGAGATGAGCGACTACAATCCGTTTTTGGGCGAGATCCGGCCGAGCGACAAAGGCACGCCAGACGGGATCGAAATGCCGGACAAGGTGACCAACATCGGCTGGCAGACTCGTCCCGCCCCGCCCACCGCCTACGAGGATCGGCTCGCCGACGCATTGCAGGCGATCTTCGCCGAGGAGATCTATGATCTCCCGCGCATCCTCGCGCGGCTCAATGCGGCCGGAATCGAGGCCCCTGCCGGCGCCGCCGGGTGGACGGACAAGGCGTTCTGCGCCGAGATGCATCGGCTGGCGCGGTGAGGCGGCAGTGCCGGCGCCGCGCCTCGAATTCCGCCACGTAACCAAGCGCTTCGCCCGATCGCATCGGGCCGGCGACGCAATCGTCGCCGTCACCGAGGTGAGCTTCGCCGTCGCCGATGGCGAAGTCGTGTCGCTGATCGGGCCGAGCGGCTGCGGCAAGAGCACCTTGCTCAATTTGGGTTCAGGCCTCGATCTGCCGAGCGAGGGCGAGGTCTTCGTCGACGGCGAGCGGGTGGTGCAGCCCAATCCGCATGTCGCCTTCATGCTGCAGAAGGATTTACTGCTGCCGTGGCGGACGATCCGGGCCAATGTCGAGCTCGGGCTCGAGATCCAGGGCGTGCCGGCGGGCGAGCGGCGCGAGCGCTCGGAGGCTTTCCTGCGGAGCTGCCGCCTGAGCGATTTCGGCGGTCATTATCCGCATCAGCTCTCGGGCGGAATGCGGCAGCGCGCGGCGCTGGCGCGGACCTTGGCGGTCGATCCGACCGTTCTGCTGCTCGACGAGCCGTTCTCGGCGCTCGATGCGCAGACCAAGATGATTTTGCAGCAGGATCTGGCGCGCACGCTGTGCCAAGCCGGCAAGACCGCGCTCTTCATCACCCACGATCTGGTCGAGGCGGTGACGCTCTCCGACCGCGTTCTCGTCATGAGCGCGCGGCCCGGCCGCATCGTCGAGGAGATCGTCGTCGAACTGCCGCATCGCGAGGATGCGCTGCGCCGGCGCGAGCATCCCGCGATGGGGCAGTATGTACCGCGGCTGATGTCGCTGCTGCACATGCGCGAGGCAGCGGCATGATGTTCCACCGGACAGAAAGGGATCGAGAGCCATGATCGCAAAGCGGCACCGCGCCAACGCATTGGCCGTCCTCCTCGCCGCGCTCGCCGCGGCGGGCGCCGGCACCGCCGCCGCGGCGGCCGAAAAGGTCACCTATCTGCTGCCGGCGCCGGCGTTCCTGCCGGCATTCGGGCCCTGGATGGTCGCGAAGCAGCGCGGCTATTACGAAAAGGAGGGTCTCGATGTCAGTTTCGAGGCCGCCAAGGGCGGCGCCGATTCGGCGAAGCAGGTCGGTGCCGGCAATGCCGTGGTCGGCGGCGCACTCGGCGACACGCCAATCATCGTGCGCGCCAACGGCGTGCCGGTGAAGCTGGTCGCGGTGCTCGGCGACGGCGGCATGATGCAGCTTGTCGTCCACGCGGACTCACCCATCAAGGGCCCCGCCGACCTCAAGGGCAAGAAGGTCGCGATCATGTCCTATCAGGACACGACCTACTATGCGCTCCTGGGCATGCTGGCGAAGGTCGGGTTGAGCAAGAACGACATCGATGCTGAACCCGCGGGAGCCACGAACATCTGGAAGCTGTTTGTCGCCGGCCAGGCCGATGCGATGGCCTCGGTTCCCGATTGGATCCAGGATGCCGAGGCCAATGGCGCCAAGTTGACGGTCATCCCGGCCGACGAATATTTCCCCAACATGGCGCAGGCGATCGTCGCTTCCGACGAAACCATCAAGCAAAAGCCGGCGCTCATCCGCAAGCTGGTGCAGGCGACGCTCCACGGGCTCAAGGACGTGATCGACGATCCCGAGGGCGCGGCGCGCGACTACGTCAAGGCGGTGCCGCAGCATGCCGGCCAAGAGGCGCAGATGGCGCAGGTCTTCGAGCTCTATAAGAAATATGTCTACAAGCACCAGACGGTGATCGGCGAGATCGATCCGGCACGGCTCAAGGCGGTCGAGGACTTCTACGTGAAGGCCGGCATCGTCGAGAAGGCGACACCCATTGCGGAGCTCTACACCAACGAGTTCATCAAGTGACTGCGCCGATGGCGATTCCGCGCCAGCGCCAGGGACAGCTCGCTCCGGCGCTGGGGCGGCTGACATTATCGCTCGTCAATCCGCGCACCGTGGCAACGGCCGCCGTGTTCGTGCTCTTCCTCGCGGCCTGGCAATGGGGCCCGCCCTTGCTCGGCATCCCCTCCTACATCGTGCCGACGGCGAGCGAGTGCTGGGCCGAGTTCCTGCACATGATCGGGCGGGACAAGCTCTTCTTCCATGTCGGCGTCACCGCGGTCGAAGTGCTCGCGGGCTTCACCATCGGCGCGCTTCTGGGCATGGTGATCGGCTACGGGCTCGGCGTCTCTGCGACGGCCGAAATCGTGCTCTCGCCCTATATCCTGGCGCTGCAGATCGCTCCCAAGGTCGCCTTCGCGCCGCTCTTCGTCATGTGGTTCGGCTACACCGTCTATCCCAAGATCCTGGTGGCGGTGCTCATCGTGTTCTTTCCGGTCATGGTGAATGTCTTGACCGCGATCCGCGTGGTCGACCACGATCTCGTCAATTTGGCGCGCTCGTTCACGGCGACGCGCCTCCAGGTGTTCTGGAAGATCGAGTTCCGCGCGGCGATGCCGCCGCTCTTTTCGGGGCTCAGGATCGGCTCGACCCTGGCGGTGATCGGCGTCGTCGTCGGCGAACTCGTCGGCGGGAATAGCGGGCTCGGCTATCTCCTGACCTATGGCGAGGGCGCGGCCGACACGCCGATGGTGTTCGTCGCGATCATCCTGCTGACCTTCATCGGGATCATCGCCTATCTCGCGGTGACCTGGCTCGAGGCGCGCGTTCTCCACTACATCCCCGCGCGCGCCGCGGCCGCCGAAAGCATTTGACCGGAGGATCTTGTCCATGCCCAGCCAGACGCCTGCGGCCGAAGCGGCCATCGAAAGACTGGTGAATCACGGCTTGCGCAATTTCTGGTACCCGATCGCGCCGAGTTGGATGGTGCACCGCGCGCCCGTCGGCCTGACGCGATTGAGCGAGCGGATCGTCGTCTGGCGCGACGCGCAGGGAACGGCGCACGCGCTCGAGGACCGCTGCCCGCATCGCGGCGCGCGGTTGTCGCTCGGCTGGAATCTCGGCGACCGCATCGCCTGCTGGTACCACGGCGTCGAGACCGCGGCGGACGGCACCGTGGCGCGCGTTCCCGCCGCGGCGACCTCGGCGCTCGAGGGACAGCGCTGCGTCAAATCCTATCCCTGCGTCGAGCGCAACGGCGCGATCTTCGCATGGTTCGGCGATGCGCGGCATCCCGAGCCCGCGCGCCTCGATCTGCCGGAGGAGTTGGCCTCGTCGGAATGGAGCAGCTTCCTCTGCACCGCGCATTGGCGGTGCCACTATGGCTACGCCATCGACAACGTCATGGATCCGATGCACGGCGCCTATCTGCACGCGATTTCGCACTCCATGGCGCGCGGCGACAAATCCGCGGTCATGCGCATCGCCGGCACGCCCACGGGCCTCATGTTCGAGAAGGTGGCGCAGCGCGACGTCAATTTCGACTGGGTCGAGTGGGGCGAGAGCGGCGCCTTGTGGATGCGGCTCGCCATCCCCTACAGCAAGAATGCGGGACCCGGCGGCAATTTCTATATCGTCGGCTTCGTCACGCCCGTGGACGAGCGGAACTGCCGCGTCTTCTTCTGGCGCTGCCGCAAGGCCGAGGGTTGGCAGCGCGACGTGTGGCGCTTCCTCTACCGGACGCGGCTCGAAGGCTTGCATTGGGATGTGCTGGAGCAGGACCGCATGGTGCTCGAGAGCATGGCGGCCGACGCGCGGGACCACGAGCTTCTCTATCAGCACGACAGCGGTCTCTCGCGTGTGCGCCGCGTGCTGCGGCACAAGGCGGAGGCCCAAATCGCCGCTCTCGCTTCGGCCGGCGCGAGGGACGAGGTGCCGGCCGAATGAGCGCGGCGCCGCTCCTTCAGGGCAAGCGGATTCTCATCACCGGCGCGGCACGGGGATTGGGCCAAGCCTTCGCCGAGGCGGCCTGTGTCGCCGGCGCAAGGCTGGTGATCGCCGATCTGCTCGAGGAGCGCGGCCGTGCGGCGGCGGCGGCGCTCGCAGCGAAGGGTCATGAGGCGAGCTTCGAGCCGATCGATCTCGCCGATCCCACCGCGATCGAACGCGCCGTCAATGCCGCGGCGGGGCGGCTCGGCGGCCTCGATGGACTCGTCAACAACGCGGCGATCGCCACCGGCATCGGCGGCAAGACCTTCGAGGAGATCGACATCGAGACCTGGGACCGCGTCATGGCGGTCAACGTCCGCGGCACCTGGCTCGTCACGCGCGCCGCGGCGCCGCATCTGCGCCGCGCGCGGAGCGGCAAGATCGTCAACATCGCCTCCGACACGGCGCTGTGGGGCGCGCCGCTTCTCCTGCATTATGTCGCGAGCAAGGGCGCAGTCATCGCGATGACGCGCTCGCTGGCCCGCGAATTGGGCCCCGACGGCGTCGCCGTGAACGCGATCGCGCCCGGCCTCACCGTGGTCGAGGCCACCGAATACGTGCCGGCGCAGCGGCACAAGCTCTATGTCGAGCACCGCGCCATGAGCCGCCGGCAAATGCCGGAAGATGTGGTCGGCGCCGTGGTCTTTCTGCTCTCGGACGCCGCCGATTTCATCACCGGACAATTGCTGCCGGTGAACGGCGGTTTCGTGATGAATTGAGAAAGGAGAACCGATGACCTCCGTTGCCGAGAAACGGCCGCCTGCGGCCGACATGCGGCCCAACAGTCTCGAGGCGGTGCTGCGGCGCCGCATCGCCCGCCATGAGACGCGCAGCTATGACTGGGATGCGCTCAAGTTCCAGGCGGATTACGATCCGAAATACCGCCGCGCCCAGCTGCGCTATGTCGGTACCGGCGGCACCGGAGTCGCGCCGGACGAGAATTCGGTCCCGGCCGAGCATTTCACCTTCTCGACCATGCTGCTGCCGGCGCATTGCGAGGGGCCGCTGCACATCCACACCGATGTCGAGGAGGTGTTCTTCATGCTGCGCGGCACCATACGGCTGTTCTTCGAGAAGGACGGCGAGCGCTGGGAGACCGAGCTCGGCGAGCGCGATCTGTGCTCCGTGCCGGCAGGCGTCTACCGCGGCCTGCGCAACGAGAGCGAGGAGGACGCGCTGATGTGCGTCATGCTGGGTTCGGCGACGCCGACGATCCCGAGCTATCCGGCCGATCACCCGCTCTCCAAGATCAAGCGCAAATGACGACGGACCCGAACAATCACGCCGCGGTGCCGGGCCTCGAGCGCGGTCTCAATCTCCTGCGTCTCTTTAAGCGCACGCGGCCGACCATCAGCCCGCCGGAGATCGCGCGCGAGCTCGGCATTCCCCGCTCGACGGTCCATCGCCTGGTGCAGACCTTGGAGGAAATGGGATTCCTGCGCCGCAGCGAGCGCGGCGCCTATGCGCTCGGCCCGTCGGTCCTCGCCATCGGCTTCGAGTATCTGGGCTCGCTCGACATCGTTCAGCTCTCGAACCCCGTGCTGGCGCGGCTGCGCGACGAGACCGATTGCTCGACCCATCTCGCGGTGCGGAATGGCACGGACGTCGTCTATCTCAGCCGGCACGCGACCCGCGCCGCGGTGACGAGCAACGTCAGCGTCGGGACATCGCTGCCGGCGCACGGCACCGTCATCGGCCGGGTCATCCTGGCCGATCTCGGGCATGCCGAGCTCGAGGCGCTTTACGGCGGCAAGACACTGCCGCGCTACACCGAGCAGACGCCGACGACGTTCGCCGCGCTCGAAGAGCTGTTGGCCGAGGATCGGCGGCGCGGCTATGCCGTCAGCACCTCTTTCTTCGAACGCGGGGTCATTTCCGTAGCTGCGCCCGTGCGCGACCACAGCGGCCGGGTGGTCGCCGCCATCAATGCCACCGCCGTTAATCCGGCGCCGGATCTGGAGCCTCTCCACGGCGGGCTCAAGGACCAAATCCGCGCCGCCGCCGCGGCGATCTCGGCCATGCTTGGCGCGCCCGCGTTGACGCCGGACCGCGTCCCCCTCCCCGATCCACCGTCGCTTGCGGGAGAGATCAGGGCGACAATGAGCGGCCGTGTCCCGGTCTGAACCGATGACAGTCGGCGATCTCGTCGCGGCATTCCTCGAGCGCTGCGGCGTTGGCCTCGCCTTCGGCGTCATCAGCATTCACAACATGCCGATCCTCGACGCCATTCACCGGCGCGGCCGAATCCGTTTCGTTCCGGCGCGCGGTGAGGCCGGCGCCGCCAACATGGCTGATGCCGCCGCCCGCGTTTCCGGCGGCCTCGGCGTCGTCGTCACCAGCACCGGCACGGGAGCCGGCAACGCGGCGGGCGCGCTGGTCGAGGCCCTGACCGCCGGAACGCCGCTCCTCCACATCACCGGGCAGATCGACACGCCCTATCTCGATCGCGGCTTCGGCTATATCCACGAGGCGCCGGCGCAGTTGGCGATGCTGAAGGCGGTCTCCAAATCGGCCTTCCGCATCGCCGCGCCGGAAGAGGCGCTGCCCGTGCTGCGCGAGGCCGTTCGTGCCGCGCATTCGGCACCGAGCGGCCCGGTCAGCGTCGAAATTCCGATCGATGTCCAGGCGGCGGCCATCGCGCCGCCAGCGGATCTATCGCCGCTGCCGGTGCTGCCGCCGGCGCCGGACCCGGTCCTGCTCGACCGCTTGGCCGAGCGCGTGGCGCAATCGCGGCGCGTACTGCTGTGGCTCGGCGGCGGCGCGCGCGATGCGGGCGTGGCGGTCGCGGAACTCGCGGCGCTGGGATTGGGCGTCGTCACCAGCACCGCCGGCCGCGGCGTCCTGCCCGAAGACCATAGGCTGAGCCTCGGGACCTTCGGCGCGGCGCCGGCAGTCGAGAAGCTTTATGACAGCGTCGATCTCATGGTCGTCGTCGGCTCGCATTTGCGCGGCAATGAGACGCACAGCTACACCCTCAAATTGCCGGCGGCGCGCGTGCGGGTCGATGCCGATCCGGCGGCGGAGAGCCGCAGTTATTCCTGCGCTATGTTCGTGCGCGGCGACGGCGCAGCGGTGCTCGCGGGGCTGGCGCGGCGCCTCAATGGCCGGGCGCTCTCCTTCGATCCCGGTTTCGCGGCAGAGATCGGCGCGGCGCGGCGCGCGGCGGAGGCGGGCCTGCGCAAGAACGCCGGCGCCTATGCCCCGCTCATCGACGCGCTGGCGCGGCAAATGCCGCCTGATGCCCTGTGGGTGCGCGATATCACGCTCAGCAACAGCATCTGGGGCAATCGCACTCCCAACATGACGGCAGCGCGGCGCGCCGTGCATGCGATGGGCGGCGGCATCGGCCAGGGCTTGCCGATGGCGATCGGCGCGGCCCTGGCGCTGCCCGGCCGCAGAACCGTGGCCGTCGTCGGCGACGGCGGATTGGCGCTGAGCCTCGGCGAATTGGCGACGCTCGCGGAGACGCGCGCCCCGGTCACGTTGCTGCTGATGAACGATGGCGGCTATGGCGTCATCCGCAACATTCAGGACAATGCCTATGACGGCCGCCGCTGCTATGCCGATCTACTGGCGCCGCGCTGGGGTCTGCTAGCGGAGAGCCTTGGCATCTCGCACCGATTGGTGCGCGACCTCGGCGATTTCCCGACGATCTTCGCAGCCGCGCTCGGCATGGGCGGGCCCTCGATCATCGAGATCGACATGCCGGCGGTCGGTCCCTTCGGCATCAAGTTCGGCGGTTTCCCGCCGCCAGCCAAGCCGGGGCGCGGCCGATGATCGATGTCGCCCTGATCGGCAATGGCGGCATCGCGGCCGATGCGCTTCGGGCCTTGCGCGCGCTGCCGGAGTCGAGCCGCATTCGCATCGTCGGCGTGCTGGCGCGGCCGGGCCGAGCGAACGCGGCGCGCGAGCGCCTCGGCGACGTGCCGGTCGTCGAAGCGATCGAGCCGCTCATCGCGCGGCGGCCGCAGATCATCGCAGAGGTGGCGGGACAGGGCGCGGTTCACGCCTTCGGCGAGGCGGTGCTGGAAAACGGCATCGATCTGGTCGTCGTCTCGATCGGCGCGCTTGCGGAAGCGTCGCTGCTCGAGCGCTTGCGCGCGGCGGCGCGGCGGGGCGAGGCGCGCCTCCTGCTGCCGGCGGGCGCGATCGGCGGCATCGACGCCATTGCGGCGATGCGCTTGGGGGGGCTCTACGCCGTGCGCTATCGCTCGGTGAAGCCGCCGGCGGCATGGCGCGGCTCGCCGGCCGAAAAACTGGCCGACCTCGACCGCCTGGCCAAGCGCACGCTGCTTTACGAGGGGAGCGCGCGCGAAGCCGCGCTCGGCTTTCCGCAGAATGCCAATGTGGCGGCGACGGTTGCGATTGCCGGGTTGGGCTTCGAGGCGACGCGCGTCGAGCTCATCGCCGATCCGGATGCGCAAGGCAATATTCACGAGATCGAGGCCGAGGGCGCCACCGGCAGGGTTGCAATCCGTCTTCAGGGCAAACCCTCGGCGACAAATCCCAAGACCTCGGCCTTGACGGCGCTGAGCGTTGCGCGCACGCTCGCCAACGCGGCGGCCTCGATTGTCATTTGATCGTCGCGACCTGCGCAGCGGTGTGGTGGCACAGCGGAGCTGACAGGTCGCGTTGCGGCGCGTTGCGTGGGAAGCGGGGGAGCAATGGACAACGCCGTCGGCGAGAGAACCGTGCGCAAGGTCTTCTGGCGTATCGTTCCGTTCGTGATGCTGCTCGCGATCATCAACTACATCGACCGGATCAACATCGGCGTCGCCGCGCTGGAGATGAACAAGGATTTGGGGTTCAGCGCGACGAGCTATGGCTTCGGCGCCGGCGTATTCTTCATCGGCTATTGCTTCTTCGAGGTGCCGAGCAATCTGATCCTGGCGCGGGTCGGCGTGCGCCGTTGGCTCGCGCGCATCATGGTCACTTGGGGCATCATCGCCACCGGCATGGCCTGGGTCAGCGGCGATATTTCCTTCTATGTCATGCGCTTCCTTCTCGGCGTGGCCGAGGCAGGGTTCCTGCCGGGCGTGATGTATTATTTCCGCCACTGGCTGCCGCCACAGACGCGCGGCATGACCCTGGCCATCTACATGGCGAACACCGCGCTGTCGCTCATGATCGGAACGCCGCTTTCGACCTGGATCATGGGAGCTTTCGATGGCGCCTTCGGTCTGCACGGCTGGCAGATGGTGTTCATCCTCGAAGGGCTGCCGGCAGTGATCATCGGCTTCCTCGTGCTTTACATCCTGACGGAAAGGCCGGCGGAAGCGACTTGGCTCAGCGCCGATGAGAAGCGCTGGCTCGCGCGGCAGCTCGAGGCCGAGCGCATCGCCCAGGGGGAGCGCGGGGCGACGACATTGCGCCAAGGCTTTTTCGACCGCCGCGTGATCTTGATTTCCGTGATGTGCTTCTTCCTGATCTGCGCCAATTTCAGCGTGGTCTTCTGGTTGCCGCAGATCATCAAGGCCTTCGGCGGCGTGACCAACAACCAGGTCGGGCTGCTCATCTCGCTGGTCTTCCTCCTCGCCAGCATCACGATGGTGCTGTGGGGCCGGCACTCCGACCGCACTGGGGACCGGCGCTGGCATCTCGTCCTCGGCTTCATCGTCGGCGCCGCCGGGCTCGTGGCGGGGGGGCTGGCGCCGACGCCGACGACGCAGTTTATCGGCCTGTGCTTCGCCGCGATCGGCGTGTGGAGCACCTTCGGCGTGTTCTGGGCCTTGGCGGCGGATTTTTTGAGCGGCGCGGCCGCGGCCGGGGGCTTGGCGCTCATCAACAGCATTGGCACCTTCGGCGGCTTCGCCGGCCCGTTCATCGTCGGCTTCGTGCGCGACCGTACGCAGAACTTCACGGCGAGTCTCTTGGTGCTCGCGGGCTCGGCGCTGATCGCCGCCATCCTCTCGGCGATGTTGCGCAACGAGTGGCGCCCCGAAGCCCAGACCAAGCTCGCGGGCGCGGCGGCCAGTGTCGGCGACGACTGAGCGCGCGGTCTAGGGAGATTTGTCGGGCACCGCCGCCGCGCGCGCCTGCGCCCGCTCGCGCTCGAGTTCGCGCAGGCGGAAGCGCTGGACCTTGCCCGTCTCGGTGCGCGGCAGCGCCGCGACGTATTCGATGGCGCGCGGATATTTGTAGGGCGCGATCTGCGCCTTGACGAACTCCTGCAACTCCCGCGTCAGCGCCTCGCTGCCCTCATTGCCCTGGCGCAGCACGACGAAGGCCTTGACGATCTCGGTGCGTTCGCTGTCGGGCGAGCCTACGACGGCGCATTCCGCGACCTTGGGGTGGTCGAGCAGGACGGATTCAATCTCGGGGCCCGCGATGTTGTAGCCGGCACTGATGATCATGTCGTCGGTGCGCGCCTGGTACCAGAAATAGCCGTCTTCATCCATTCGATAGGCGTCGCCCGTCAGATTCCAACCGTCGCGCACGTATTTGCGCTGCTGCTCGGCATTGGCGAGATAGCGGCAGCCGGTCGGGCCGCGCACCGCGAGCCGGCCGACTTGGCCCGCCGGCAGCGGCCGCATATCGTCGTCGACGATCATCGCCTGGTAGCCGCGGATCGGCTTGCCGGTGGCGCCGGGGCGCGCCTCCTCGCCGCTCGATGAGACGAAGATGTGCAGGAGTTCGGTCGAGCCCAGCCCGTCGATGATCTTGATTCCCGTCGCCTGGCGCCAAGCCTCGAAGGTGGCGGCGGGAAGATGCTCGCCCGCCGAGACGCATTTGCTCAGGCTCGAAATGTCGAAATTCTTGGCAAGATCCGCCATCGCGCGGTAGGCGGTGGGCGCGGTGAAGATGGTGCTGAGGCGATGATCCTGGATCGCCTGCAGCAGCTCCGGCGGTGCGCAGCGCTCGATGAGAAGCGTCGAAGCGCCGAAGCGCATCGGGAACAGCAGAATCCCGCCGAGGCCGAAGGTGAAGGCGAGGGGCGGGCTGCCCGAGAAGATGTCGTCGGGCTCGGGCTTCAGGATGGAGCGCGGGAAGCAGTCGCAGATCGCCAGCACGTCGCTGTGAAAATGCATCGTGCCCTTCGCCTGACCGGTCGTGCCCGAGGTGAAGGCGATGAGCGCGACATCGTCGCGTGCGGGAATGACGTTGTCGAAGCGTGGGTTCTGGTGCGCCGTCAGCGCTTCGAGTCCGTCCGACGCGACGCTGTGGAAATAGACGACGCGCTTCAGCTCGCGGCTTTTCTCCCGCGCCGCCTCGAGCTCGCCCGACAGCGCGGCATCACACAGCGCGAATTCGACCTTGGCTTTGTCGAGAATGAAGGTAAGCTCGCGCGCGCGCAGCAGTGGCATGGTCGTGACCGCGATGCCGCCCGCCTTCAACACGGCGAACCAGCACACCGCCATCATCGGATTATTCGCCCCGCGCAGCAGCACCCGGTTGCCCGAGCGCAGACCCATCTCGTTGACCAGCACGCCTGCTACGCGATTAGCGCGCTCGAGGACCTCGGCATAGCTCCAGACCAGGCCAGGCGCGCGCAGGCACGGACGGTTGCCCCAACCCTGATCGATGGCGCGATCCAAGAGCTCGACGGCGGCGTTGAAGCGGGCGGGATAGGCGAGTTCGGGCAGGCCGCCATCGGTGATCACGGGCCACTGCTCCGGCGACGGCAGGTTGTCGCGGGCGAAGCCGTCTTGATAGACGCTGGGACTGAGCATGCGCGCTCGAGGCGATACTTTAGACTTAAACTACACTATCAAAGCGCCGATGCCTGCACAAGGTGGACGGCCCGCCTTATTCCGCGGCGGCGCTGGTCGGGCCGGCCGGTGCCGCGGCGATGGCGGCGAGTTCGCGGCTCAGAGCCGCGCCCTCGGGATCGGCGAAGGCGGCCTCGCGCGCGCGGCGCAGGGCGGCGGCGGCGGCGATCGGTCGCTCCAACCGCGGGCGGATGAGGCTCTCGAAAATGCGCTGGTAATTCTCGCGGCCATGCCGATGCGTGTCGCTG
>DATNIY010000053.1:0-21352 GCA_035604195.1 Allostellaceae bacterium | reverse complement strand
GACGCGCTACCTCGACGCGCCGCCGCCGCTCACGGCGCAGCCGCAAGGCTGAGTGCGCTTAATCCCCCGCATCCTCGCCGCGTGCCAGCCGGAGGTCCGGAAGCGCCCCGATTGGCGCCGACGGTCGCGTGGTGAGCGTGGTCGCAGATCGACCCGTCCCGGATATGACTAGCGCGAATAATTGATCGTCATTCCCGTGGACCGACCCCGTTCCAAGCGCGATCAGCGGTGAGCCGTCGTATCTGGGTGCATGGAAAGCTGGGTGCAGATGGCCAGTGGCTGCTTGATGCGGCGCCACCGACACCGTAACTTCCGCACTTCAACGGCAGGAAATCTCTCGGCTCATAAAAATTATTTTTGCACCACAAAACGGAGGGGACCGGTATGCGCAAAATCATCGCTGCATCATTTGCCATCGCCTTGGCGGTGGGACCGGCGGCTGCGTCTGAAAAGACCGATGTCATGGCTACGGTACGGCAATACGCCGACGCCTTTAACAAGGGCGACGTGAAGACCGCGCTGGGTGATTGCGCCGCTCAATCGTCCATTATTGACGAAATTCCGCCGCACCTATGGCAAGGCGCTACGGGCTGTGCGGATTGGGCAAACGATTTCGATGCCTACGTCAAGAAGAACGGAATTACCGATCCGATCGTGACATTGCGCAGCCCAACGCATGTCGATGTCACGGCAGATCGCGCTTACGTCGTCGTCCCGGCGAACTTCACCTTCAAGCAGAACGGCAAGCGGTTGGCCGAGCGCGGTTCAATCTTGACGGTGGCTCTGCAAAAGGTCGCGGACAAATGGCGCATCACCGGCTGGGCGTGGGCGAGGCACTAGCGCGAGCCTATGCCAGTCGCCGCCGAAAGTTCGGCTCTCGGGGCTCGACACTTCGCGGTCGCAAACAATCTCGATTTGGAGTGACTGATGACAACCGATCTGAGGTATCTGGCATATACCGCAATTCTCACCGCGGCCCTGTGGATTCCCTACGTCGTCTGCCAGGTCATGACCAACGGTTTCCTCCAGCCGACCAATTATCGGGATCCTGCCCCGCGCCCGGTGCCGCTGTGGGGCAAACGCGCCGACCGTGCCTACATGAATGCCGTCGAGGTTTTCGCGCCTTTTGCGGCACTCGTCATCATCGCGCATATCGCCGGCAAGGCGGATGCGATGACGGCCTTCTGGGCGGCGTTCTTCTTCTGGATGCGGCTGGCGCATGCCGTGGTCTACTGGCTCGCCATACCCTATGTGAGAACGCTGGTATTCACCCTCGGCTTCGTCGCGGTGGCCGGAATTTTCTGGGAATTGATCACGTAGGTTTGAGTGGCCAACGGTTCGGAGCGCGACCTTCGATCCTCGCCACGCGGGTCTCCGCGGCCGGCACCCCGGCCGTGAGCCACCCGCCCGGCCTCGCGCCATGGACGGCCGATGGAGCGTGCAACCGTATTGCTCCAGCGGCTCGCACAAGGCCAAAATCGCGCCGCGAACCTGGGACTCCGGGGACTGTTGGCTTAGGGCGACCTTCAGCTCCCCAAGGCGTTTGGCATGCTGCTTGAGATGCAGCGTCACCGCGTCGGCGCCTTGGCCGACAAAGACCCGCTCTGGATTTCTCGAGATTTCTCAGAAGGTGGTGCAGCCTGGCGGCGCGCCGGTCGCGACTGCGGGCGAGACCTCGCCCGGGTTGGTGATCCGGGATTCGACGTTGTTGCAGACGACGGAGCTGACACTATTGGCCGACCCGCTGCCCGACCAGTTGTTCTGGTTGAAATAGCCGTCGGCGCCCTGATCGAACAGCAGTTCGCCGTTGATCGTCAGATTGTTGCCGTCGAGCCGGGCGAGCGAGGTCTGCTGCACGGTGATGATGAGGCCGGGGCCGTTCCATTCCAAGCCCGAGCCAGTATCCTTCGTCGCGCCCAGCTCCATGTTGCTGTAGGTCTTGATGCAGGCGCTGCCGTCGACGGTATCGACCGCATTGCTGAAGCCCGCGCCGGGCAACAGCGTGGTGGCGCCGCCCTGGAACAGAGTTGACGCATTCTGCACATTCAGCGCGAAGCTGTTGACGGTGTTTCGGATCGTGTTGCCCCCGGCCAAATTTATCGTCGAGCCGCCGGCGGCGTTGATGACCGGCTTCAGATTGCCGCAACCGCTGCCGCTGCCATTGTCGCTGATGATCGAGCCATAGAGCGTGGCGCTGGAATTCGCGCCGAGCGACAGGGCGCCATTGCCGGCTCCGGTCACGTTGGCGTTTTCGATCGTGACGCTAGCGGCGCCCGAGGCCTGGATCGCCGGATTGGTCGACCCGCTGTTCTGGGTCAGCGTCGTCTCATAGACCGTGACGCTGGAATTGGTGCTGGCAAGGATGATGCCGTTGGGCGCCGCGGCGGCGCCCCCGAGCGTCTCATCGACGCTGTCGAGCCGCAGGGAGGATGCGCCGTGGACCTGGATCGCCCACGGCATCGTGCCGCTGGTGGGCGCGGTGATCGTGCCGCCGGTGAAGCGGGCGGAGGACGCGTCGCTGAGGAAGAGAGCGTTCTGGCCGTTGCCGGTGATGCTCGCGTCGTAGGCGTGGAGATTGGCGGTGCCGCTCATGTGGATGCCGTCGGCGGCATTGCCGGAGATGGTCACCGCCTGCGTCGGATCGGGCGTGCCGCCTGGATTCGGGACGATGGCGCCGAGACGAATGGTCACGCCGTCGCTCGCTTCGATGCCGTGATTGCCGTTGTTGACGATCGAGTTGCCCGGCCCCCCGAAGTCGACGATCGCGCCTCTCTCGGCATAGATCCCGTCGTTCCCGCCGTTCTGGATGGGGCAGCCTTGGATCAGCAGGGTGGACGAATCATGCACCCAGAGCACGACCGAATTGGTGCCGTCGCCTTCGAGGACAACGCCGCTGCCGCAGAACATGAGGGTGCCATAGACTTCGATCTGACCCTGGATGGTTCCGCCGGACGGCCCGGGATAAAAGCCGGTCGGGTAGTAAAGCGTGATGTTGCCGAGGCAGGTTCCGTCGATGGTGATGCTGCCGCCCTGCCAAGTTGGCATGAGGTTCTGCAGCGCGGCGGGACTGCCGGTGCCGGTGCAATCGACGGGCGTCTGCGCTTCTGCCGGACGCATACCACCGATGAGGGTCAGCGCCAAGAGCCCCGCCCCTACCCATTTGAGTATAGCCATTTACGCAATCCTTAAAAACGGCCTCGTCGGCAAGATGAGATCAGTGATGACCAAGGCTTCCGAGATAATTCGCGCCTGCCAGTATTACGATTTCACATCGCGCTCTGCTTGGCAAGATTTGTCGCGGCATTCCATGGCCGATTTGTCGCTTTTCCTCGTCATTCGGACATACTCCTCCCGTCACGATGACGCATCCGATCGTCCCGGTTCCTACGCGACGACCGGTCCTGGTCGCAGCCCATCAATCAGCCGCAGAATTTCCCGATAAACCTGCGCAAGGAACGGATGCGAGTCATTCCGCTTCTGGCGCTTCAGCGACTTTGCCCACCAGTCGCCTCGCGTCGGCATTTGAGTGGATCGCGGACATCGGGCGGAGGCGGCGCGCGGCCCGCCACCGCGGACTCACCCTAATCCTCCGGCTCCTCGCCGCGTGCCAGCCGCTCGAGCGCCGCGGGATCGGGCGCGGCCAGGACGCGGCGCGCCACGTCGCGGCTGAAGCCGGCGCGAGCGAGCGCCGCCAAGTCGCGGCGGTGTTGCGTCTCGCGTTCGGCGGCCGGGCGGTAGGGACCCAAGCGCCGCCGGCGCACCAGCGCGCAGGCCGCAGCCAGATCATCGCTCCCGGAATCGGCCAGATCGCCGAGCGTCGCCGCAATCAGCTCGCGCGGCACGCCCCGCTTGGCGAGCTGCCCGCCGATGCCATAGCGCGAGGTGCCGCGGCGGTGGAGGCTCGCGCCTTTCTGTGCCGCATAGGCGCGATCGTCGAGCAGCCCGGCGGCGAGATAGCGCTCGATCAATTCCTCGACCAGACGCGCGCCCTCGCCGCGATCGGCCATTCCGGCCTCGGCCGCGCGCGCCACCTTGCGCAGGAGGATGCGGCGCAGATGCGCGCTCGAGGCGGCGAAGCGCTCGAGGTAATGGAGCGCGGCATTGTCGAGGGATTGCGCCGTCAGCCTGCGCGGCGCGCGTCCCTTCCGCGATTTCGCCTCGGCCATCGCCATTCTCCTGGGCGCGCGCTTGCGCCGCCGCCGCGCTCCCCTCTATCCTCGCCGGCAAATCGCCGAGGAAACGCATGATCGAGCCAGCGAGTCCGAGCGTCCGGCGCTTCGGCGCCGTCAACTGGCTGGGCTTCTGGACCCTCTATCTGCGCGAAGTCCGGCGCTTTCTCAAGGTGTCGATGCAGACGCTCGTGGCGCCGGTGGTGACGACGCTGCTCTTCCTTGCCATCTTCCTCATGGCCTTCGGCGGGCAGCAGCGCGAGATCGCAGGGCTGCCCTATCTCCAATTCCTGGCGCCCGGCCTCGTCATGATGGCGATCACGCAGAACGCCTTCGCCAATACCACCTCGTCGCTGATGATCGCCAAGCTCCAGGGCAGCATCGTCGATGTGCTGATGCCGCCCTTGAGCCCGCTCGAGCTCACCTGGGGCATGGCCTTGGGCGGCGTGACCCGCGGCGTTGCGGTGGGGGTGGCCGTGGCGGCGGCGATGGCGATCGTCGTTCCGATCCGCATGCCCTACCCGGCGCTCGTCCTCTTCCACGCCGTCGCGGCGTCGCTGCTGCTCTCCGTCCTCGGCGTCATCGCCGGCATTTGGGCGGACAAGTTCGATCACATCGCGGCGGTGACCAATTTCATCGTGACGCCGCTCTCCTTCCTGTCCGGCACGTTCTATTCGATCGACAATCTGCCGGCGCCCTGGCATGCGATCGCGCTCGCCAATCCGTTCTTCTACATGATCGACGGCTTCCGCTGCGGCTTCATCGGCCGGGCCGAGGGCTCGCTCGCCGTCGGCATCGTCATGATGATCGCGCTCAATGCCGCGCTCATTGCGCTCTGCCATCACCTCATCGCGTGCGGCTACAAGCTCAAGGCGTGACGCTCCCGGCGGTCAGACGATCGATTTCGGCGATCTCCTCGGGCGTGAGCCGCCAGGCGACCGCGCGGACATTCGCTTCGACCTGCTCGGGCTTGGTCGCGCCGGCGATGACGCTGGCGAGCCCGGGGCGCGAGGCGAGCCAGGCAAAGGCGAGTTCGAGTAGGCTGCGGCCGCGGCTCTCGGAGAAGGTCCGGAGCTGCTCGACGATCCGCCAATTCTCTTCGGTCAGGTAGCGGCCGGAATAGCGCGACCCGTCGTTGAGCCGCGCGCCCTCGGGCATTGGGGCGCCATGCCGGTACTTGCCGGTGAGAAGCCCGCTGGCGAGCGGGAAATACGGCAGGAGCCCGAGGCCGTGCTTTTGCATCGCCGGGATCACGTCGCCCTCGATGCCGCGCACGAGCAGGCTGTATTCATTCTGGCAGGAGACGAAGGCGGCAAGGCCGAGCCGCTGCGAGGTCGCTTGTGCCGCTTCGATCTGCGCGCCGGAAAAATTGGAATTGCCGATGTAGCGCACCTTGCCCTGGCGCACCAGCGCGTCGAGCGCGCCGAGCGTCTCTTCGATCGGCGTCTCGGGATCGGGACGATGCTGCTGGTAGAGGTCAATCCAATCGGTGCGGAGCCGCTTCAGGCTGGCCTCGACCTCGGCCATGATGTAGCGGCGCGAGGCGCCCTGGCGCTGGCCCGAGCTGTCCATGGCCATGCCGAATTTGGTGGCGAGCACGATCTGCTTGCGCCGCGCGCCGAGGATCTCGCCGAGCAGCTCCTCAGAGCCGCCGGAATTGCCGTAGGTGTCCGCGGTATCGAACAAGGTCACGCCGAGCTCGAGCGCCTTGTCGACGACCAGGCGCGTCGCTTCGCGGGCGATGCGGCCGCCGAAATTGTTGCAGCCGAGCCCGACCAGCGAGACCTCGGGTCCGGATGTGCCTAGCCTTCTCAGTTCCACTGCCACGCCTCCTGCTGCCCTGGGCGGTATTTAGCCGCGCGCCGCGGCGGCCGCCAGCGCGGGGCACCGCTGGGGCGAGCGCCGGACGGCATTGGCAGGGTGGCGTTGACACTGGCGCCTAAACCCCCATAATTTCGCGCTTTCTCCGCTGCGGCGGCGGAACCCGGAGCAATGCGATGAGCGGTGGTCCTTGCCGGAATGCCCGGCGCCTTGGCGGCGGGCGACGACGATAGGTCGGCTCAGCCGCCATTCCAAGACCCCCATCGCACAGGAGGCCCTCCGTGATTCCACCGATCCTGCCGACCTACGCTCGGGCCGAGGTGAGTTTCGAGCGCGGCGAAGGCGCCTATCTCTTCGCTGCCGACGGCCGGAAATATCTCGACTTCTCCAGCGGCGTCGCCGTCACCGCCTTGGGCCACGCGCATCCGCACCTGGTCGAGGCGCTCAATCGCCAGGCGCAAAAGCTGTGGCATTGCTCGAACCTATATCAAATTCCCGGGCAGAAGCGCGCGGCCGAGCGGCTCGTCGCGGCGAGCTTCGCCGACACCGTCTTCTTCTGTAATTCCGGCGCCGAGGCAATGGAATGCGCCATCAAGGTGGCGCGCAAATACCACGCCGAGACTGGGCATCCCGAGCGCTATCGCCTCATCGCCTGCACCGGCTCCTTCCATGGCCGCACGCTCGCGACCCTCGCCGCCGCCGGCAACGAGAAATACTTGAAGGGCTTCGGCCCGCCGGCGCCGGGCTTCGACCACGTCGCTTACGGCAATCTCAACGAGATGCGCGCGGCGATCGGACCGGAGACCGCCGGCATCATCGTCGAGCCGGTGCAGGGCGAGGGCGGGCTCGCGGTCGCCTCGGTCGATTACCTCAAGGGGCTGCGCCAGATCGCCGACGAGTTCGGCATTCTCCTGGTCTTCGACGAGGTGCAGTGCGGCATGGGCCGGACCGGCAAGCTCTTCGCCCATGAATGGGCGGGGATCGCGCCCGATGTGATGGGGCTCGCCAAAGGTCTCGGCGGCGGCTTCCCCGTCGGCGCCTGCCTCGCCACCGAGACGGCGGCGGTCGGTATGGTTCCGGGAACGCATGGCTCGACCTTCGGCGGCAACCCGCTCGCCATGGCCGTGACCAACGCCGTGCTGGACATCATGCTCGCGCCGGGATTCCTGGAACGCGTCCAGGGCATCGCCGGCCTGCTTCGGCGGCGGCTCGACGCGATTGTCGCGGCGCATGGCGGCGTCTTCACCGAAGTCCGCGGCAAGGGCCTGCTGGTCGGACTCAAATGCCGGCCGCCCAACGGCGAGGTGGTGGACCGGCTGCGCCAAGCTGGCCTCCTGGTGGTGGCGGCGGGGGAGAATGTCATCCGCCTGCTGCCGCCGCTCATCATCGAGGAGCGCCACGTCGCCGAAGCCGCCGACATCATCGACGGCGTGGCGCGGCAATGGACGCCTTGACGATGACGGCGCCGCGCCATTTCCTCGATCTCGACCGGGTCGATGGCGGCACGCTCCGCCGCATGCTCGAGCGCGGCGCGGCCTACAAGCGCGGCGAGGATCGCTCGACGCCGCTCAAGGGCAAGCTCCTGGCGATGATCTTCGAGCGGCCTTCGACGCGGACGCGGCTCTCCTTCGAAGTCGCCATGAAGCAGTTGGGCGGCGATGTCGCGGTCATGTCCACCGCCGACAGCCAGCTCTCGCGCGGCGAAACGATGGCCGACACGGCGCGGGTGCTGTCGCGCTATGTCGATGCCGTGATGATCCGCGCCCGCCACGCGGCGGATCTCGAGGAGCTGGCGGCGCATGCAACGGTGCCGGTGATCAATGGCCTGACCGACCGGAGCCACCCCTGCCAGATCATGGCCGACGTCATGACCTTTGAGGAGCGCTGCGGCCCGGTCAAGGGCAAGATCGTCGCCTGGTGCGGCGACGGCAACAACGTCGCCGCGAGCTGGATCCACGCCGCCGTGCGCTTCGATTTCGAGCTGCGCCTGGCCTGTCCCGAGGCGCTGCACCCGGCGGAGCGGGTGCTGGACTGGGCGCGCGCCAATGGCGGGCGGGTGACGCTCTTCGCCGATGCCGAGGCGGCCGCCAGCGGCGCCGACTGCATCGTCACCGACACCTGGCTGTCGATGGGGGTTGAACCCGACGCCAAGCGCTACAACATGCTCGCTCCCTATCGCGTCGATGCGCGGCTGATGGCGCGGGCGAGGCCCGGCGCCATCTTCCTCCACTGCCTTCCGGCGAAGCGCGGCGAGGAAGTCACGGCCGAAGTCATCGACGGTCCGCAATCCGCGGTGTGGGACGAGGCGGAGAACCGCTTGCACGCGCAGAAGGGCATTCTGGTCTGGTGCCTCGCTTGAGGCGCCGCGGCCGGGGCCGCTCGCGTCACTCCCGCCCGGCCTCTGGTATTCGATGATGCAGCAGCTCGAACTTCGCGACGACCTCGTCCAGCCATTTCAGATCGATCCCTTCCAGTTGCGCGGCCGTCTCGTCCGGCTCGGGCCGCTGATCGACGAGATCCTGACGCGGCATGCCTATCCCGCGCCGGTGGCGCAGCTCCTGGGCGAGGCGATCGCGCTCGCGGCGGCGCTGGCGCGCGCGCTCAAATACGACGGCGTCTTCACCTTGCAGACCAAGGGCGACGGGCCGATCCGGCTGATGGTCGCGGACATCACGACGGCGGGCGGGGTGCGCGGCTACGCCCAGGTCGATGACGAAAAGCTCGCGCGGGTGCTGGCGGCGGCCGCGAGCAGCGGCCAGCCGGTCGGCGATTCCGTGCCGCGTCTCCTCGGCGCCGGCTATCTCGCGTTTACTTGCGACCAGGGCGAGCACACCGACCGCTATCAGGGCATCGTCGAGCTGCAAGGCGCGACGCTCGCCGAATGCGTCCACCACTATTTCCGCCAGAGCGAGCAGGTCGAGGCCGGCTTGAAGGTCGCGGTGGCGCGCCTGCCGGATCGCCACGGCTTGCCGCGCTGGCGCGCCGGCGCCTTGATGATCGAGCGCTTGCCGGCGGCGGAAAGCGCGGCGCGGCGCGAGGCCGAAGACGAAGGCTGGCGCCGGGCGGTGATCCTGATGAGCTCCACGACGTCCGGCGAATTGGTCGATCCGCTGCTCGCGCCCGCGGCGCTGCTGTTCCGCCTTTTCCACGAGGACGGGGTGCGCGCCTACCGGCCGCGGCCGCTCGTCGCGCGCTGCCGCTGCTCGCGCGAGCGGGTCGAGACCATGCTGCGGATTCTCGCGCCGCAGGAGCTCGAGGAGATGAAAGTCGACGGCAAGGTCTTGGTCACTTGCCAGTTCTGCAGCGCCGTCTATAGCTTCGACGAGTCGGAAATCGCCGCGCTGGCGCGCCACTGAACCGCCGGCACCGCGTTTGAGAGGATGCACGATCATGCCAATGCCGCGCCGCTTGATGCTCCTCGCCGCCCTTTGCCTCGGACTCGCCGCCTGTTCATCGGCGCCGCCGCGGCCGGTCTTTCCCGATCTGCGCTTCACCGGCCAGCCGCCGATCATGCTGAGCGTCGCTCGGGTCGAAATCCGCAACGACTATCAGCCGCCCTACCACGCGCCCAATGTCGAGCATCTCTTCCCGGTGCCGCCGGGAAAGGCGGTGGAGAACTGGGCGCATGACCGGCTGAAGGCGGCCGGGCAGAGCGGCGAGGCGCGCTTCGTCATCCAGGATTCGAGCGTGATCGAGGTGCCGCTGGCGCAGACCGGCGGCATCAAGGGCGCCTTCACCACCGAGCCGTCGGACCGCTACGACATGACCGTGCGCGCCAGGCTCGACATCGTCGACCCCAGAGGCCTCGTGGTGCGCACCGCCAACGTCACCGCCACGCGCTCGCAGAGCCTGCTCAACACCGCGACGCCCAATGATCGCGACCAAGCCTGGTACGACATGACGAGCGCCCTGATGGTGGATTTCGACCGCCGGATGACGAGCGAGATCCAGAACAGCTTCGGGCCCTATTACATCATGCCGTAAAGGTTAGGTCCCGGCGGCAGGGATGCGGTGCGTGCTTCGAGACGGCCGCTTTGCGGCCTCCTCAGCAAGAGGAAGATCTTTGACGGCACCAAGAAACGTCCTCGTCCTGAGGAGCCGGCAAAGCCGGCGTCTCGAAGGACGATGAGGCCCGCGGCCTCACACGTTGGTGAGGCTCGATGCCGGCGGGGCGTTGATGATGCTGAGGAACTCGCGCCGCGTCGATGGATCGGTGCGGAAGGCGCCGAGCATGCGCGAAGTGACCAGCGCCACGCCCGGCTTGTGCACGCCGCGCGTGGTCATGCATTGATGCGCCGCCTCGATCACCACCGCCACGCCCTTGGGCCGCAGCACCTCGTCGAGCGTGTTGGCGATCTGCGCCGTCATCTTCTCCTGGATCTGCAGCCGCCGCGCATAGACCTCCACGAGCCGCGCCATCTTCGAGATGCCGACGACGCGCTTGTTCGGGAGATAGGCCACATGCGCCTTGCCGATGATCGGCGCCAGGTGATGCTCGCAATGGCTCTCGAAGCGGATGTCCTTCAAGACGACCATCTCATCGTAGCCGTCGGTCTCCTCGAAGGTGCGTTGCAGCACCTCGATGGGATCGACGGCGTAGCCCGAGAAATACTCCTCGAAGGCGCGCGAGATGCGGCCGGGCGTGCCGCGCAGGCCCTCGCGCTCGGGATCGTCGCCCGCCCAGCGGATCAAGGTCCGCACCGCCTCTTCGGTCTCGGCGCGGCTCGGCCGCTCGCCGACGGCCGGACTCTTGGGTTTCGCGGCGTCGAGGCCGACGGGCTTCACTGGCATGGCACAAAATCCTTCGCATTGCGGCATCGGCCGCGTCAGAACGGTTGCAGGGCTGGAATCCCGTCTCAGTGCAGCCGGACGGGATGGTGCGGGCTATCGAGCGAGAAGGCCGGGATGGCAACGGCGAAGCTCTCGCCGCTCGGGGTTTCCATCTCGTAGCTGCCGACCATGATGCCCGACGGCGTGCTCAAGGGCGTGCCGCTGGTGTATTCGAAGGCCTGGCCGGGACCGAGCACCGGTTCCTCGCCGACCACGCCCGGCCCGCGCACCTCCTGGCTGCGGCCCATGCCGTCGGTGATGCGCCAATGGCGCCGCCGCAGCTGCACGGTCTCGCGGCCGCGGTTCTCGATGCGGACGTGATAGGCCCAGACGTAGTGATTGTCCGCCGGCGAGGACTGGTCCTCGAGATAGATCGGCTTGACCGTGACCTTGATGGAGCGGGTGGTTTCCGAATACACCGAAAGATCCTCCGCGAAGCCGAGCCCCAGCGCGGGCGGCGCCCGTCTCCTGGACATTTTGTACCGGGCTGCGCGAGCGTCAAGGGACCCCGGCGCGCCGGCGCCCTCACTCGCTGCCGCCCTCGACGAGCAAGTTTTGCGCGCGCCAGCGCAGCATCCCGCCCGCGAGATTGGCGACCCTGTCGAAACCCAGCCCCTTCAGCAGGAGGCTCGCCTGCGCCGACCGCCCGCCGGCGCGGCAGACCGTGACGATCGGCCGGTCGCGGGCCAGTCCCGCCGCCGCCGCGACCGTGCCAAGCGGCATCAGCCGCGCGCCCGGGATGTGGCCGAGCGGCCCGTCGAATTCGCCGGCTTCGCGCACATCGACGATCTGCAGCTCGCGCAGATGCTCTTCGACCCAATGCGGCTCGATCTCCCAGACGCCGGCGAAGGTCAGGATCAAGGGGCCCCAGGACGGCTCGCCGGCGGAGATGGGGCCCTTGCGCCGGCCGCAATTCAGATTGGCCGGCACGGCGATCGCCATCTGTTTCGGGTGGGCGAGCCCGAGATTGCGCATGAAGCCGACGAAATCGTCCTCGCTCAACTGGCCGCCGAGGCGCGGATTGAAGCGTTTCTCTTCGGCGACGCTGGTGACGGTGAGGCCGCGATAGTCGTGCCCGGGATAGAGCAGGCAGGATTCCGGCAGCGCGAAGATCTGGCTGTGCACCGAGCGGTAGAGCGCGCGCGGGTCGCCCTCTTGGAAGTCGGTCCGGCCGCAGCCGCGGATGAGCAGGCAGTCGCCGGTGAACGCCATGCTCTCATTGTCCAGCACATAGGTGATGCAGCCGCCGGTGTGGCCCGGCGTCAGGCGGGCCTCGAGATAGCGCCCGCCGAAGGCGATGCGGTCGCGGTCGGCGAGATAGCGGTCGGCGCCTTCGGTACCGCCGGCCGCCGCGGTCGCGATCGCGCTGCCGAGGCGCTCCTTGAGCAAGGCGGCGCCGGTCACATGGTCGGCATGAACATGCGTCTCCAAGGTGAAGCGCAGCGTGAGCCCGAGTTCGCGCATGAGGGCGCTGTCGCGCGGCACCTGCTCGAAGACGGGATCGATGAGCACGGCATCGCCGCTGTCGCCGCATGCCAGCAGATAGGTGTAGGTCGAGGATTGCGGATCGAACAGTTGGCGAAAGATCAGCATGGCCTGCCTCCGGGACCGGCCGCGCTGCGCCTGAACCTATGATTTGGCAGGAGCTGGTGGAGCCGAGGGGGATCGAACCCCTGACCTCGACATTGCGAACGTCGCGCTCTCCCAACTGAGCTACGGCCCCAATGCGGCGCGGACTATGGGAGCGCGGCCGCGCAGTGTCAAGGCTGGCGGGCTCGCCGGCCAGCCTTGCGCGCGTGCCGAGCAGCGGCTAGGTTACGCGCGATTTCGCGGGGGGCTCGGCAGGGCATGGGCGGCTTCTTGGTGCCGGTCATCGAGGTCGTCATCGCGATCCTCGATCTCTACTGGTGGGTGATCATCATCTCCGCCGTGGCGAGTTGGCTCATCGCCTTCGGCGTGATCAACACCTACAACCGCAGCGTCGCCCGCATCCTCGACGTGCTTTACCGCCTGACCGAGCCGGCGCTGCGGCCGATCCGCCAGTTCCTGCCCAATCTGGGCGGCATCGACATCTCGCCGATCATTCTGCTGCTGATCATCTGGCTCGTCCAGATGGAGCTGCGGCAGCTCGAGTTTCATTTCTATCAGGGGTGAGCCCGCCGGTCCCGGCCACGCGCAATCTTCCCTTCGCGGCGGCGCGCGGCGGCGTGCGCCTCGCCGTCCGGCTGGTGCCGAAGGCCAAGGCCGACCGCATCCTCGGGCTGGCCGAGGAAGCAGACGGCGCAGTCGCCCTCAAGATCGCCGTGCATGCGCCGCCGCAGGAGGGGCGGGCGAATGAGGCGCTGCTGCGGTTCTTGGCGCAGGTCTTGCGGGTGAAGCGCAGCGACCTCACCCTGGTGCTGGGCGCGGCCGACCGCCGCAAGCTCGTGCACATCGCGGGCGAGCCGGCGGCGCTGATGATGCGTCTCGAGGAGGAGTTGCGGACATGGCTCAGGCGCGGGTGATCGACGGCAAGGCGCATGCGGCGGCGCTTCGGGCGCGCATCGCCGGCGCCGCGGCCGCGCTCAAGCCCCAGGGCATCGTGCCCGGCCTCGCCGCGGTGCTGGTGGGCGACAACCCGGCGAGCCAGGTCTATGTCCGCAACAAGGGCAAGGCGAGCATCGAGGCCGGGCTCGCGAGCTTCGAGCATCGCCTCGGCGCGGCGACGAGCGAGGCCGAGCTGCTGGCGCTCATCGACAAGCTCAACGCCGACGACAAGGTCGACGGCATTCTCGTGCAGTTGCCGCTGCCGCGGCAGATCGATCCGCAGCGGGTGATAGCCGCGCTCGATCCGGCCAAGGATGTCGATGGCTTTCATCCCGAGAATGTCGGCCGCCTGTGGAGCGGCGGCGCGGGGCTGGTGCCGTGCACGCCCTTCGGCTGCCTCATCTTGCTGCGCGCGAGTTTGGGCGCGCTCGCCGGCGCGGAAGCGGTGGTGTTGGGGCGCTCCAACATCGTCGGCAAGCCGGTCGCGGCGCTGCTCCTCGCCGAGCATTGCACGGTGACCATGGCCCATTCGCGGACGCGCGACCTCGACGCGGTGGCGCGCCGCGCCGACATCCTGGTCGCCGCCGTCGGCAAGGCCGAAATGGTGCGCGGGTCATGGATCAAGCCGGGCGCCACGGTGATCGATGTCGGCATCAACCGCATCAATCTCCCCGACGGCAAGAGCCGCCTCGTCGGCGACGTCGCCTATGACGAGGCCGCCGCGGTTGCCGGCGCCATCACCCCGGTGCCGGGCGGCGTCGGGCCGATGACCATCGCCTGCCTCCTGCGCAACACGGTGATCGCCGCCTGCCGAAGGCGGGGACTAGCCGAGCCCGCGCTGCTGTAGCGCGGTCTTCGCTTGGCTTGATACCCTGCGTGCTTCGAGACGCGATCCTTCGGATCGCTCCTCAGCACGAGGAAGAGTGTTAAGGGCAGGAAGAAAAGTGCCTTACCCTGAGGAGCGCCCGTAGGGCGCGTCTCGAAGGGCGCTCCGAATGAGGACCCCTACTTCCGCAGCGCCTTCATCAGGCGCAAGCGCAGCGCGTTCAGTTTGATGAAGCCTTCGGCGTCACGCTGGTCGTAGACCTGGTCTTCCTCGAAGGTGACGTGCGCCAGGCTGTAAAGGCTCTTCGGCGAGCGGCGGCCGACGACGCGGACCCCGCCCTTGTAGAGTTTGAGGCGCACCGTGCCCGCGACATTCTCCTGGCTCTCATCGATCGCGGCCTGCAGCATCGCGCGTTCGGGCGCGAACCAGAAGCCGTTGTAGATGAGCTCGGCATAGCGCGGCATCAGCTCGTCTTTGAGATGCGCGGCGCCGCGGTCCAAGGTGATGCTCTCGATGCCGCGATGCGCCGCGTGCAGGATGGTGCCGCCGGGCGTCTCGTAGACGCCGCGCGACTTCATGCCGACGAAGCGGTTCTCGACGAGGTCGAGCCGGCCGATGCCGTGCTTGCCGCCGAGTTCATTGAGCCGCGCCAAGAGCGCGGCTGGCGTGAGTTTCTCGCCATTGACCGCCACCGCATCGCCGCGGGCGAATTCGATCTCGACATATTCCGGCTTGTCCGGCGCCTCTTCCGGCGCGACGGTGCGGCTATAGATGAATTCCGGCGGCTCGGCCCAGGGGTCCTCGAGGATCTTGCCCTCGGCCGAGATGTGCAGGAGGTTGGCATCGACCGAGAACGGCGCCTCGCCGCGCTTGTCGCGGGGGATCGGGATTTGGTGCTTCTCGGCGTATTCGACGAGCCGGGTGCGCGAGGCGAGGTCCCATTCCCGCCACGGCGCGATGACCTTTATGTCCGGCTTCAAGGCGTAATAGGCCAATTCGAAGCGCACCTGGTCGTTGCCCTTGCCGGTGGCGCCGTGGGCGACGGCATCGGCGCCCACCTGCTTGGCGATCTCGATCTGGCGCTTGGCGATCAAGGGCCGGGCGATCGAGGTGCCCAGCAGATACTGCCCCTCGTAGAGCGCATTGGCGCGGAACATCGGGAAGACGAAGTCGCGGACGAATTCCTCGCGCAGATCGTCGATGAAGATCTCCTTCACCCCCATCATCTGCGCCTTCTGCCGCGCCGGCGCCAACTCCTCGCCCTGGCCGATATCGGCGGTGAAGGTCACGACCTCGCAGTGATAGGTCTCCTGCAGCCAGCGCAGGATGACCGAGGTGTCGAGGCCGCCCGAATAGGCCAGAACCACTTTCTTGACGGGTTGGGGCACGCATCCTCGCGGCGATGAGCGCGGCGCTTCATTCCGCCGCGTCCTGGGCTTACCATGGCGCGCGCCAACCCTCAAGGCCGCGCCCATGACCGTCACCATCTACCACAACCCGCGCTGCGCCACCTCGCGCAAGACCTTAGATCTGCTACGCAAGCGCGGCGTCGAGCCGGAGATCATCGAATACCTGAAGACGCCGCCCGACGCCGCCGCGCTGAAGCGGCTCCTCACGCTCCTGGGCCTCACGCCGCGTCAGCTCCTGCGCAAGAAGGAGGCAAAGGAAGCGGGCCTCGACAAGCCAAGTCTCACCGACGCGCAGATCATCGCGGGGATGGTGAAGCACCCCATCACCATCGAGCGCCCGATCGTGGTGAGCGGCAGCCGCGCCGCCTTGGGCCGCCCGCCCGAGGCGGCGCTGAAGATTCTTTAGGCTGGCACGGCGCCATTCGGCGTCTCATCCCGCGATGGCGCCGGCGCAATTGGGTTCGTTTCGCCAAAATTAACTTTTTCAGGCGCCTCGCCGCCGAACTCGACCTGCACCGCGACCGGCGCCGGCACATCCTCGCCGCGGCGGCGCGCCTGGCGCCGCTCGAGCGCCATATGGGCGCGGTAGAGCCCGCGCTCGAGCCCCGCCTCGTAATGCGCGAGGGTCGACATCTCGCCGGCACGGTGCTCGAAGGCGGCGGAGATGCGCTTGGTCTTCCAGAAATCGCTCTCCGCCATCGCGTTGATCGCGTCCGCCTCGATTCGGGCGACACGCCGCAAGCGCCAGGCGCAGAGGGTGATGCGCTCGACCAGCTCCTCCTCGAACCCGTCCGCCGGCGCGAAAGCGGCGCGCAGCTCGGCGTGGAAGGCGGCGAAATCCTCTTCGCTCTCGTCATGGAGGATGACCTGCCGCGCGGTCAAGCCGTGGCGCAGCGCGTTCTGCGCCGCGACCGACCGCCCCGCCGCCGTCTTCGGCCCCGTGCTGCGCCCCGCATTCCGCCGGTTCGCCGCGATCTGTGCCTCGCTTGCCATGCAATGGCTCCTGTCCCATGTGAACGTAATATGCGTACATATGGGGAGGGGGCGGGGCGGCGGCAAGGGCAACTGTTTTTTACTCGCCGTAACAGACGATGCTTTTCAGGCTTTGCGTCACTGCAACATTGAACGGGGCAGCCTTGGTGAGGGCCGCTTTGAGATAACCTTGTGTCGGCCCTCCGCGCCGTAGATCACCGTATAGAAGGGCATTCCCCTTGTCTTTGTGCCGCTATCGCCGAACAACCGGATTGTTGCTGTCAGCAATTTGAGGTTCTGGAATCTTATGTCACCTAGCCCCACGGAATGCTGTATCCCCCGCTTGTACGGCGGAGAGGGAGGGGTCGGGTCGCTACCAACGAAATAAGCGACGTTCGGATATTTGCCGAGGATGATGTCTGGGGTCACGAGCGGACGAAATCCGTCCAGTCCATATTTTATGACCGCGTTGCAATAGGCGATTTTTGCCAACCCTCTAGCGAAAGCGCTCAGGTTGTGCGGCGGCGAGGTATCGATGATTCTCGCGATGTCGCCGTCTTTCAGTCCAATCGTATCTCGAATGGTAGGTGGCACATTCCAATAGGTGAATTTGCTGGGCTCGCCAAAACCATCGGAAATCTGGGCCCCGCGCATGACTCCAGCCGGTCGCCATATGGGCATATTCAGGAAGAAAGGGTGGTCATCCGTTGCAAGATCAATAGCCCTTTGCCCATCGGCAAGCTCAATAGTTGCAGGCAATGAATCTGGATGCCCGCTTCTTGACTGAAGGTCCATATGAATGCGGAGATGGCCGAAAACGGCATTCGCTAGGTAACCGTCAAGATAACTCGTCACTTTCCCGCATTCTCTGCAACTCGCGCCTAAAAGCTCGGTACTGCCGCCGAGCGAATATGGAATAATGTGTTCATCGGTTAGCCCATCTTCTCCGCCGTCCCATCCGCAGTAAATGCACACGCCGCCGCCTTTGACGCGTACCTTCTTGCCTGCGACGTTTTCTGATTCCATAATGCTGCCGATGTCTTCCAACGGTAGGATGCCAGCCTGTCACGCTGGCGATGTCGGTTCGAGTCCGGCCATCCCAGCCAAATAGAAGCGATAGATCGCGCAACATACGATCCAGCCGGGATTGCCGCCAAGGACTGCGTGGATCGCCGTGACAAGCACGGCCATGACGATCGAGAGGCGGTCGGCAACCTAGATTGGTTCCCGACTGCATGGATGCCGTGCGTGCTTCGAGACGGGGTGCTGCGCACCCCTCCTCAGCATGAAGGAAATCTCTGGTGGCACCAAGAAGGTCCTTGTCCTGAGGAGCCGGCGAAGCCGGCGTCTCGAAGGACGCACTACATCCATCCAGCCGGGATTTGGACTAGGTGACCGCCGCTCCCCGCAGCATCTCGGTCTTCCGCAGCTTCACGCTCTCGCTCTTGAGCTGCCCGCAAGCGGCCAAGATGTCGCGGCCCCGCGGCGCCCTGACCGGCGAGGAATATCCGGCGGCGAAGACGATGTCGGAGAATTTCGTGATCGCTTCATCGCTCGCGCATTCGAAGGGGGCGCCCGGCCAGGGGTTGAAGGGGATCAGGTTCACCTTGGCGGGAATGCCGGCCAAGAGACGTACCAATTCGCGCGCCTCGGCCGGGCTGTCGTTGACGCCCTTCAGCATGACGTATTCGAAGGTGATGCGCCGCGCATTGGTCGCGCCGGGATAGGTCCGGCACGCATCCAACAGCTCCGCGATCGGGTATTTCTTGTTGAGCGGCACCAGTTGGTCGCGCAATTCGTCGGTGACGGCGTGCAGCGAGATCGCGAGATTGACGCCGAGCTCGGCGCCGCAGCGGCGGATCATCGGCACCACGCCCGCGGTCGAGAGCGTGATCTTGCGTCTCGATATCGACAGCCCCTCGCCGTCCATGATGATGGCGATCGCCTTCGCGACATTGTCGTAATTGTAGAGCGGCTCACCCATGCCCATGAGGACGAGATTGGTGACCTGCCGGTCGTCTTGCGGGCTCGGCCATTCGCCGAGCGCATCGCGCGCCGCCATGACCTGGCCGACGATCTCGCCGGCCTCGAGGTTGCGCACCAGGCGCTGCGTGCCGGTGTGGCAGAACTTGCAGGTAAGCGTGCAGCCGACCTGGGAGGAGACGCAGAGCGTGCCGCGATCCTCCTCCGGGATGTGCACGCATTCGACTTCCTGGCCATCGGCGAAGCGCAAGAGCCATTTGCGCGTGCCGTCCGCCGAGACCTGCGCCCGCGCCGTCACCGGCCGCGCCAGATTGTAGCGCCCGGCAAGCTCGGCGCGGAAATCCTTGGCGAGCGAGGTCATATCCTGGAAATCCACCGCGCCGCGGTGATAGATCCAGTGCCAGAGCTGGCGCGCGCGGAAGGGTTGGGCGCCGATCGCCGCCATCTCCGCCGCGAGCTCGGCACGGCTCATTCCGACGAGGCTCTTGGCATCGCCTTCGGGTGAAACGCCGCCATCCATGATGCGGCAGGATATAAGGACGCGGCACCCGCGCGTAAAGGAAAAGCGCCGCCCCTTACCGCTTGACGCCGCACGCCTTGTCGATGGCGGCGAGCGCCTCGGCGAAGCCGTCGAGCGCATAGCTCTGCGTCAGCGTGGCGCCGCGCGAAGTGGTGCCCTTGAGGACGGCGCGCCTGCCCTTGGCGAGCGCCTCGGTCACCGCCTTGTCGGTCGCGGCGTCGCGCGCCCAGGCCGATTCCTTGTCGCTGAAGAGCGAGAAGCCGTGGCCGTCGATGTCGAGCGCGACATCCGAGCCCTCCTTGAAGGGCACGCCGGCGTCGAAGCTCACCACGTTGAACTGCTTGTCATGCGGCCGTTCGGTGACCATGGCATCGATGCGGCCGCGCGAGGCCGGCTCGCTCTTGGCCGGGCGGCCGAGGAGATAGCACACCTTGCCCTTCTTCTCGGCATAGCTGTAGGCGGTCCAGCCCTTGGCGCCGCCGATCTCCTGCGGCGCCGCGGCCTCGGCGGCACTGGGCGGCTTCTCGGCGGCGAATCCCGAGAGCGGCGGCGCCAGAACCAGCAGCCCGACCGCTCCCGCGAGCGATGACGCCCATCGTTGCATTAGGCTATCCTTCTACCAAGCCGCGCGCGCCCTGCCAAGAACGGAGCCGACTCGGTCCTGGCGCCGCTACGCGCCAGGCGGCAGTATAGATATCAGGAGGTTAACGCATGACGAACCGACCCTCTCCCGTCGCCCTCGAAGCCGCTGCCGTGGCACCGCGGACGCGCACCATCTATCCGGCGGCGCTCGCCGCCTGCGTTGCCGGGCGGGAAAAGCGGCCGCTCGGCGATGCCTTCGGCCTCGCCAATTTCGGCATCAACCTGACCCGGCTCAAGCCGGGCAGCGCCTCGGCGCTGCGCCATCATCATTCGCGCCAGGACGAGTTCATCTATGTCCTTGCGGGCGAGCCCGTGCTGGTGAGCGATGCCGGCGAGACGCCGCTCAAGCCCGGCATGTGCGCGGGCTTCAAGGCCGGCGCCGGCGATGGGCACCATCTCGTCAATCGCGGCGCCGGCGACGTCGTCTATCTCGAGATCGGCGACCGCAGCGCCGGCGACGCGGTGGTCTATCCCGATGACGACCTCGCGCTCGAAATGGGTCCCGACGGCAAATTGCAGGTCCGGCACAAGAACGGCCAGCCCTACTAAGCGGAGGCAAGAGCGATGCGGCCGGCAACGCCGCCGCTACGTCACGCCGTCGGGCTGACCGCGGGCAAGGTCGCCGTTTATTACGATCTGCTCGAGCCGGCTGCCGGGCCGACGCGGCCGACCGTGGTCATGATCCACGGCGGCGCTCACACCGGAGCCTGCTATCTCCGCACCGTCGACGGCAGGAAGGGCTGGGCCCATCTCTTCGCCGCGCGCGGCCATCGCGTCGCAGTACCCGATTGGCCGGGCATTGGCCGCAGCGGTTATGTCCCGCCCGAGGAGCATACCGGCGCGGCTATCGTCCAGGGTCTCGGCACGCTGCTGGCGACGCTGCCGCCGCCGCTCTTCCTGGTGACGCATTCGATGGCGGGCGCCTTTGGCTGGCGTCTCCTCGAACTGCACCGGGAGCATATCGCGCGGGTCGTCGGCGTCGCGCCCGCGCCGCCCGGCAACATTCTGCCCGAGCCCGAGATGCTCGGCGAAACCGAATCCGCGGTCGAGCTGCAGGCCGGCCCGTTGCGCTTCCGTCTCGACAAGCGCGCGCCCTTCCTCTGCGACCGCGCCTTCATCGACAAGAAAATTGTCGGCGACGGCCGCTTCTTTCCGCGGCATCTCGTCGAGGCCTATGCCGCGTCGCTCCTGCCGATCCCGGCGCGGCTCATCTTCGAGCGGCTCAATGTCGGCGGCAGCCAGATCCGCGTGCAGCAGCCGCAGGCGCTCGCCGGCAAGCGGATCCTGGTGGTGACCGGCACCAACGACATCGACCATTCGCGCGCGGTCGATGGCGCGACCGCGCAATGGCTCGGTGATGCGGGCGCCAAACCCGATTTCATCTATCTCGGCGATCGCGGCATCATCGGCAACGGCCACATGCTGATGCTCGAGGAGAACAGCGACGACATCGCCGCGATCATCCTCGACTGGCTCGCGCAGCCCTAGCCGCGCTTGCGGCGATCGGCCGTAGCGGCGGTGGCGCGGCGCGCCGGCGAAAGCCCTCGCCAAAACGCTCGGCAACGACGCCGGCTCGGTCTATGATGGCCGCAAACCGAGGGGAAGGCCCATGAGTGTGGTGCGGCAGGCGCGGCTCGAGGATGCGCAGGCGATC
>DATNIY010000052.1:0-12352 GCA_035604195.1 Allostellaceae bacterium | reverse complement strand
GCTGGCCGCGGCTGGCGCCGACATTCTCGACATCGGCGGTGAATCGACGCGTCCGGGCGCCGCTCCGATCGCAGTCGAGGAAGAGGTCCGGCGGATCGAGCCGGTTGTCAGTGCGCTGGCCGCTTCCGGCCACATCGTCTCGATCGACACCCGCCGTGCCACCGTGATGGCGGCAGCGCTCGATGGCGGCGCCCGCATCGTCAACGACGTCTCCGCCCTCGCTGGCGACGCGGCCAGCCTCGCGACCGTGGCACACCGCGGCGCAGCCGTCGCGCTCATGCACATGCAGGGCGAGCCGCGCACCATGCAGGAGAGCCCGCGCTACACGCTCGCCTCGCTCGACGTCGCCGCGGCGCTCGATGCGCGGCTCGCGGCCTGCGCCGCGGCAGGGATTCCGCGCGAGCGCATCGTCGTCGATCCCGGCCTCGGCTTCGGCAAGGCGGTCGAGCACAATCTCGAGATCCTGGCGCGGCTCGCCCTCTTCCACGGCTTGGGCTGCGGCGTGATGGTCGGGGTCTCCCGCAAGTCGATGATCGCGCGGGTGACGGGGGCGGAAGTCGCGGACCGCTTGCCGGGCTCGCTCGCCGGCGCGCTGCACGCGCTGCGCCAGGGGGTCCAGATTCTGCGCGTCCACGATGTCGCCGAGACGCGCCAGGCGGTAACGCTGTGGCAGGCAATCAGCGCAGGCGGGTGAGCGGGATCAACCGGCGCGGCGGCGGCGTTCGATCACTACGCCGACGCTTTCCGCCTCGGGATAGATGTCGAGCTTCTCGACGGCGACGCGCACGAAGCTCACGCGGCGGTCGCTGAGGCACAGGCTTGCCACCTGGTCGGCGAAGCTTTCAACCAAATTGATATGCTTCGTCCCGGCGATCCGCTTGATGCCGGCGACGATGGTCTCGTAGTCCACCACCTCGGCAAAATCGTCGGCCTTGGGCAGCGCCGCGGCAATTTCGAGCTCGGCGCTGACCCGCAGCCGGCCGCGCTGCCGCTTCTCATGGGCGTGAATGCCGATGCTGGCGGCAACGATGAGGTTGCGCACGAAAATGCGGTAGCTCGACGCCGCGGCGTCCCGGGCAATGCTTGGCGCGGCCCGCTGGTCATCCATTATGCGCCGCAGCATGGCGGATGGGACCGGCGCAAGCAATGAGCCGCCCGGCCTAATCCTTGGGCTTTCGCATCAGGAACTCGCGGCCGGCCTTGACCATGAGCTTGCCGTCATAGGCCACGATGTCCGCCGTGGCATAGGTCTCGGCCCACAGCTCCGGTAGATAGGAGCCGGTGCCGATCACATCGACCGGCGCCTCGGCGACCGCCATGATCCGACATTTGGCCGGGGTGAAGCCGGAGCTCGCGACGATCCTGACCTTGGCAAAACCCTCCGCGTCGAGACGTTGGCGGACGTGCCAGATCGCGGCCGCAGTGACGCCCGTGCCGACGAGATGGCGCAGCTCCCCCTCGGTGCGGTAGCCGCGGATCGCCTTCGGCACTTGACGCTCCAGGACCGCGTAGGAACGCGCGAGATCGAGACCCTCGACATAGCGGCCGCCATGGGTGTCCAAGCGGACCGAAAGCCGCCCTGCCGCCGCGAGGTCCGGGAAGCGGCGCGCGACCGCGAGCGCGTCATTCACCTCCTGCCCGAAATAGTCGACCAGTACCGTCAGCCGCTCGCTCGGGAAGGTCTCGTGGAACATCTCCGCGGCGCGCACCGTCGAGCCGGCATAGCCGATGAGGGCATGCGGCATGGTGCCGAGGCCCTTCTCCGCGCCGAAGAAATGCGCCGAGGCGGTGGTGGCACAGCCGGTGAAGCCGATGGCGCCCACCTCGCGCTTGGCGGCGGCCGAGCCGACCGAAGCGGCATAGGCCATCATCTCCGCCATTTCGGCGCCGGCGCAGTGCCGCGCGTCCATGGCGAGAAACGCGGTGCGCGGCAGGTCGACGCACATCGCATAGGCGTTGTACGCGGCGACGCAGGGCGGCCCGAGCTTCTGCAGATAGAGCGTCTCGAGATCGACCAGATGAAAGAGCGAGCCGGTGAGATAGACGATCGGCTCGCCCGCCCCGACCCATTCGCCTTCGGCGTAATTGAGCTCGATCGCGAAGCGCGTGCCGCGTTCCTTCGCCACGGCATCGAGGAAATCGACCATGAGGCGCGGCGTGCAGATCACCGGCCGCCGCATGAACAGCGCATAGGTCGCCTCGCGATCGCCGAAGCGGCGGACGACTTCCTTGGTCCGCAGAAAATAGCTGTCGGTAAGGCGGGCGAGATCCTCGGGACCGGGTTCCATCGCGTCGCCGCGGCCGCGTCAGGAGGCGGCGGCCGTCCGGCGCCGCTGCTCGCTCGTGCGCTTGCGCTTCAGCGCCTCGGCGATCAGGAAGGCCATCTCCAGCGCCTGGCTGGCGTTGAGCCTGGGATCGCAGTGCGTATGGTAGCGGTCGGCGAGCGCACTCTCGCTGATCGCCTGCGCGCCACCGATGCATTCCGTGACATCCTGGCCGGTCATCTCGAAATGCACGCCGCCGGCGTAGCTGCCTTCGGCCTCGTGCACCGCGAAGAAGCCACGCACCTCCCGCAGGATCTGGTCCACTGCGCGGGTCTTGTAGCCGGTCGAGGAGGTCATGGTGTTGCCGTGCATGGGATCGCAGCACCACACGACTTTGCGCCCTTCGCGCTCGACGGCGCGAATGAGCGGCGGGAGTTTCTCGCGAACCTTGTCGGCACCCATCCGGGTGATGAGGGTGAGGCGCCCGGGCTCGTTCTCCGGATTGAGCGCATCAATGAGGCGCAGCAGCACCGCGGGCTCGAGGCTCGGGCCGCATTTGAGGCCGAGGGGGTTCCGGACCCCGCGCAGGAACTCGACATGCGCGCCCTCGGGCTGCCGCGTGCGGTCGCCGACCCATAGCAAATGCGCCGAGCAATCGTACCAGTCGCCGGTCGTCGAATCGATCCGGGTCAGCGCCTGTTCGTAGGGCAGCAGCAGCGCCTCGTGCGAGGTGAAGAGATCGGTCTCGCGGATTTGCGACGTCGTCTCGGAGGTAAGTCCGCAGGCGGCCATGAAGTCGAGCGTTTCGGTCAGCCGATCCGCGAGCTCGCGATAGCGCTCGCCGGCCGGACTGTTGGCGACGAAGCCCTGGTTCCAGCTGTGGACGCGATGGAGATCGGCATACCCGCCCTGGGCAAAGGCCCGAAGCAGGTTGAGGGTCGCCGCCGATTGGCTGAAGGCCTGGATCATACGCTGCGGATCGGGCCGCCGGGACGCCGCCGTGAACTCCATGCCATTGATGATGTCGCCGCGATAGGACGGCAGCGTCGCACCGTTCTGAGTTTCGCTCTCGGCGCTGCGCGGCTTGGCGAACTGGCCCGCCATGCGGCTCACCTTCACCACCGGGCAGGCGGCACCGAAGGTCAGCACCACCGCCATCTGCAGCAGCACGCGAAAGGTATCGCGGATGTTGTTGGGATGGAATTCGGCGAAGCTCTCGGCGCAGTCGCCGCCTTGCAAGAGGAAGGCGCGGCCCGCAGCCACTGCCGCCAGCGCGCCCTTGAGTCGCCGCGCCTCGCCGGCAAAGACCAGCGGTGGATAGTTGCGCAGAGTCGCCTCGACCGCGGCGCAGGCCGCCGCGTCGGGATAGTCCGGCGCCTGCTGGATCGGCTTGCCCCGCCAGCTTTCGGGGCTCCATTTCTCGGCCATCGCTGCCCTCGCGATGTGCAATTCGTGACCCTCGAGCGCTAGGGATACCGAGTTTTTCCCGGGAATGCCAGAGGCGGTCCTTGGCGCCGGCGGGAACATGGACGGCATGCCTTTCCGCGCCGTAAACAATTGATTGCGGTACGGAGGCTCTGTGCCGAGAGCCGCGCCGCGGCGGCCTTGGTGGCTGCGGCGATAACGATCGACCTGCCGTGGCGGCAGCCGCGCGGCCGCCCGCGGTTTACTCCTGATACCGGAGCGCCGGGCGCCAATCCTTGCCGCGGCCGTCCGGCGTGAAGTCGAGCAGGTTCCACAGCGGCCAAATCATGTCGACATGGCGGTGGTCCTGCCCCGGCTCGCTCGGCGCGAACAACAGCTCGGTTGCGAAGACGTGGCGGATGCCGCCATCGCGGCGGACGAAGACATTGAGGCAGGGAATTTGCACGCCGGCCTCCGTCTCGCCGTGGTAGTCGGCGTTGTAGCTGGTCTCGGCCGAGGATAAGATCCGCAGATTGCGCCAACCGCGCTCCCGAGCGAAATCGACAACGCGCGCAATCGGCGATTTGGCGACGACGGCGAAGTTGATGCGCTGCCGGATATGCGGCGCGGCGCCGTCGAGGCCGTCGAGGATGCTGGTGCAGCTCGGGCATGCTGCCTTCATCTCCGGCCCGTACATGAAGCTGTAAAGCACGAGGCTCGCCTCGGGCCGCGCGAATAGCTCGGACATCCGCACGCGCCGCGCGCCCGACACGGTCGCTTCCGTGAATTCGTAATCGACCGGGACGGCTCCGCCCAAGGGAAGCTTGCGGCGCAGCGCCGCTACCGCCTCGATATTGCGGCGCAGCACCGCCTCCGCCTCGAGCAATTCGTCGCGTGCCGCGCGATAGGCGGCGCTCTCGCCGGGAAACCGCACCTTATGCAAGCTGTCCGCGCTCGCTCTCTGCGTTGCCATCGTGCCTCCTCCCGTCTCTCGGCGGCGCCGGACCTCCTCGAAGGGAAGCTTGTTGACGTTGACCACGATCGGTTTCCGCGTCGCTTGCTCCGTCCGCCGTGTCCCGCGACGCTACACCGGACCGGGATTCTGTCAAGCGCGCGGCGGGTTGCGGCCGCTCGCCGCACCGTTTCCCTGCGCTGGCGGTTGGTCCTGGCTTGTTGCACAATGCAGGACGCACGGCCGCGGCCGCTTGCAGGAGGCTTTCGATGCGACGTCGTATTGCGGCGCAGATGCTCTGGCCGCTCATGCTCGGGGCGACGCTTGCCGGCTGCGCGCAGGTCCCGGCCTATCAGCCCCCAGTCGAGCTCCAGGGCTTCGATGCCGCGCGCTATCGAACCGATCTCGAAGACTGCAGAAAGGCGGCCGACCTCGACCGCTACGGGCCAGTCCTCGCCGGCGTGCTCGTCGGCGCCGGCGTCGGCGCCGGGCTGGGAAATGTCGCGGGCTGGGCGGTCGGCGGCAACCTCGCCGTCGCCACCGGCTGGGGCGCCGCTTCAGGCGCCGTGCTCGGCGGCGGCGCGGGCGTCGGCATTTCCGAGCAGCGGCCGAGCGACGCAGCCGCGATCGACGACTGCCTGCGCGCCAACGGCTACAAGCTAATGCCTTGACGCGGGCGGCGAGAGCCAGGAGCCCCCACCCGCCGCGCCGGCCTATTCCGCCGCGATCTTCTCCGCGACCTTGTCGCGCATGGTCACGAATTCCTCGGCAGCGGTCGGATGGATGCCGACAGTTTCGTCGAACTGCCGCTTGGTTGCGCCGCATTTGACGGCGATGGCAAGCCCCTGGATGATCTCGGGAGCGTCGGCGCCGACCATGTGACAGCCGACCACGCGGTCGCTCGCGCGATCGACAATGAGCTTCATCAAGCTGCGCTCCTCGCGCCCGCTGAGCGTGTGCTTCAGCGGGCGAAAGCGCGCGCAATAGACGTCGATCGCGCCGAGCCGCTGCCGCGCCTGCCGTTCGGTGAGGCCGACGGCACCGACCGGCGGCTGGCTGAAGATTGCGGTCGGCACGTTGGCGTGGTCGAGCCTCGTCGCATTGGCGTTGAACAGCGTCTCCGCCAGCGCCCGTCCCTCGGCGATCGCCACCGGCGTCAGGTTCAGGCGGTTGGTCACGTCGCCCACGGCATAGATGTGCGGCACGCTCGAGCGCTGCCAGTCGTCGACGATGACCGCGTGCTCCGCGTCGCAGCGGACGCCGGCATCTTCGAGCCCGAGCCCGCGCGTGTTGGGCCGGCGGCCGGTGGCGTACATCACGAGATCGACCGAGAGCTCCTCGCCCGCCGTCGTCTTGGCGCCGTAGCCCGACCCCATCTTGTCGATGCGCGCCAATTCGGTGCGCGCGTGGATGACGATGCCGCGGCTGCGCAACTCCTGCGCCAAGGTCACCCGCACATCGTCGTCGAACCCATTGAGAAGCTCGTCGCTGCGGATCGCCAGAGTGACCTCGGCGCCCAGCGTCCCGAAAATGCCGGCAAACTCGACGGCGATATAGCCGCCGCCGACGATGAGAATGTGGCGCGGCAGGCGCGGCAGATCGAGCGCCTCGTTCGAGGTGATCGCATGCTCGACACCGGGGATGGCCGGCATCACCGGATGGGCGCCGGCGGCGACGAGGATATTAGCGGCGGTATAGCGCTTGCCCGCGATTTCAACGGTGTGGGCATCGACCAGCTGGGCGCGCCCTTCGATGAGCTTGACGCCGGAATCCCTGAGGAGCTCGCGGTAGATCCCTTCGAGCCGGTCGAGCTCGCGGTTCTTGGCGGCGATGAGGCTCGGCCAGTCGAAGACCGGCGGCGCCACCTGCCAGCCGAAGCCCGCGGCATCGGCAAAGGCGTCGGCGAACTGCGCGCCATAAACCAAGAGCTTCTTCGGCACGCAGCCGCGGATGACGCAGGTGCCGCCGACGCGGCTTTCCTCGCAAATGGCGACGCGCGCGCCATAGGAGGCGGCGCGCCGCGCGCTCGCCACCCCGCCCGAGCCCGCGCCGATGGTGAACATGTCGAAATCGAACTGCGCCATTCCGCTCTCCCGGCCGGCTGCCGCGGCCCGGCCCAACCCTAGCGCCGGAAAGGATGACTGCTCAACCGGAGAACCGGCTGGGCGGTCAGGCCGGGACGGCGCCGAGCTTGTCGAGGATCGCGTTGAGCCGGCGCAACACGCCGAGAATGACGGCATAGACGACGTAGAACATGAAGAAGTAATTGATCACGGGAATGAGCGACAGGATCACCCAGAGCACGGCGCTCTTGCCCAGCCGTGCCGCGACGAAGCCATTGCCGACCGCGAAGATTATGCTCAGCAAGAAAAGCAGGCCGAGCGACGGCAGCACCACGAAGGCCGGATCCATCGGCTGATTGTCGTACATCGTCCACTCCTCCAAAATCGCCCGCGCATTTTAGCAAGGCACCGCCGGCACGGCCGGGCGCTGGAGAAAAAGAGCCCGCCCGTGATCCCGGCACGGACGGACTCTCTTGGGTGCGGTCAGGAAACGCGGCTCAGTGCGGCGCCGGCAGACCCGTGGGGTTGCCTTCTGCATCGACCATCGGGATGGTCTCGAACTCGATATCGACCAGCTTGCCGTTCTGCTTCTCGATGCGGCGCATATAGACGTTCTGGACGACGTTGCGCGATTGCGGATCGATCATCACCGGGCCCTTCGGGCTGTGCGCGTCCTTCCAATTCTTGAGGAAGGCCATCGCCTCGTCGCCGGTGAATTTGCCTTTGGTGTGCTCGACAAGTTGGAAGATTGCCTTCATGCCGTCCCAGGCATCGGCCGATTCGAAATCGGGCGGGAATTTATTGCCGTATTCCTTGTACCAGGCGGCGACGAACTCCTTGTTCGCCGGCCGCGTCGCGTCGGCCGAATAGACGCCGGAAGTGATGAGCCCGACGACGTTGTCGCCCATATTCTGCAGTTGTTCGTCGGGCACGAGATCCTCGGTCGAAATGATGTGGATGCCGGTGTGGGCAAAATCGAGATCGCGCGCCGCCTTCATCACTGCGGTCGCCTGCGGTCCAGCGGGGACGAAGATGTAGAGCACATCGGGATGCGCGTCCTTCACCCGCTGTAGGAACGGCGCGAAGTCGGGTGTGTTCGGCGGCGCCGGGAAGGGGACGGAGCCGACCATCTGGCCGCCCGATTCCGTGAAGCCCTTGCCGAAGGCTTCGGCACCCTCATGCCCCGGCGCGTAGTCGGTGACCGCCGTAAAGGCCCTCTTATAGCCTTGCTTTGCCGCCCATTTCCCGAGCGGATAGGCCTGTTGCTGCAAGGTGAAGGAGGTGCGGATCATGTATTGCGTCGATTTCGGCGCCGCCAGTGTCGCCGCGTTCATGTCGACCACGGGCAGCTTGGCCTCGGTGGCGACCGGCGCCACGGCCACCGCGTTGGGCGACCACACCAGTCCCGTCAGGACTTGAATATGGTCGCGGGTGACGAGTTCCTGCGCCAGCCGCTTGGCCACTTCCGGGTTGATGCCGGTATCGTCGCGCTCGATGAGCTCGATCTTGACGCCCGGCGGCAGATCCTTCTGATGCACTGTGTAGTAGAGCTTCAGCCCCATCTCCAGCATCGTTCCCTGCGCCGCGGTCGGGCCGGAATAGGTGTTGATGACCCCGACCTTGACCGTCTGGGCCAGCGCCGGCCCGGTCACGAGACCAGCCGCCAGCACGCCGGCAAGCGCCGGAAAAGCAATCCCTGTCTTGCGCACGACATCCCTCCCTCGCGATGGCTCCCGCCGCGCTTTTGGAGCGCGTCGGCGGGCAGGCGGCCACTATAGGCGGCACCCTCCGCCCAGGCAATAAACCACGGCGCCAGGCGGAGATCCGTTGATTTGGATGCGAGCAGGTGGCTCCCACCATCTTCCTCATAGGCTTTGCTGCGGCCTTGCGCCGGAGCCGGTTTGCGGCCGGTCTCACCCGCGAGAGAACCGCCTGGAGCGCCCGCCTATCGCCGACGCACGGCGGTCCGGCAATGACCGGCATTTAATTTGGTTTCGCTTCAACTGCGCTGCGATTGCCGCGGCAAACCGCACCGCATTTAACATTCCTTTAAGACACAGCCCCTAGTTTGCGTCTGCAACCAAAAATTGAGAAAATCCATGTTCCACAGCTTTTCCGACGTGCTGCGCAACGACCGCGGCTCCGTTGCTGTCGAATACGGCATCATTCCGCTCTTTACTGCGCTGGCAATCCTCAGCGCCACAATCGCGGTCGGCACCAAGATCAAAGCCACCCTGTACACGGTTTCCGCGAGCTTGCAGCCCGCCGCCGTCGTCGTCGTGGACGATCCGCCTTGGGCACCGTGAGCGCATCCTTCTCCCCGAGGCGGGGCGAATGAAGCGCGCCGGCTGTGTGTTGATTTGCGCTGGGAGAAGGCGACGACTGATGGCGGTCGTCTCGGCCGGAGGGCCTCGCGCGTCCTATTCCACCGTCACGCTCTTCGCCAAATTTCTGGGCTGGTCAACATCGGTGCCCTTGATGACCGCGATGTGATAGGCCAAGAGCTGCACCGGGATCGCGTAAAGCAAGGGCGCGACGAAGGGCTCGCAGCGCGGCACCTCGATGCCGAAGGCCAATTGGCCGTCGAGCCGCGCCAGTCCCTCGCGGTCGCTCACCATGACCACCCGGCCGCCGCGCGCCATCACCTCCTGTACGTTCGACAGCGTCTTCTCGAAGAGCTCGTCGCTGGGCGCCAGCACGATGATCGGCACTCGGTCGTCGATCAGGGCGATCGGCCCGTGCTTCATCTCGCCGGCGGCGTAGCCCTCGGCGTGGATGTAGGAGATCTCCTTGAGCTTGAGCGCGCCCTCGAGCGCCAGCGGATAGGCCGTGCCGCGGCCGAGATAGAGCACGTCGCGCGCCTCGGCCAGATGCTGCGCGATCTGCAGGATGCGCTCGTCATGGCCCAAGATCTCGCTCGCCCGCGAGGGCACCTCGGTGAGCGCGGTCGACAGTGCCGCCTCGCGCGCCGCGTCGATCTTGCCGCGCGCCCGCGCCAGCGCGATCGCGAGACAAGCCAGCACCACGAGCTGCGTCGTGAAGGCCTTGGTCGAGGCGACGCCGATCTCCGGGCCGGCATGGGTCGCCAGCACCGCATCCGCCTCGCGCGCCATCGTGCTCTCGGGCTGGTTGACGACGGCGATGACGTGCTGGCCCTGCGCCTTGGCATAGCGCAGCGCCGCGAGCGTGTCGGCGGTCTCGCCCGATTGCGAGATGAAGAGCGCGAGCCCGCCCGCCGGCATGTCCGGTGCGCGATAGCGGAACTCGCTGGCGATATCGACCTCGACGGGCAGCCGCGCGATCTGCTCGAGCCAATATTTCGCGACGAGCCCGGCATGGTAGCTGGTGCCGCAGGCGATGATGGTCGCCCGCGTGATCGCCGCGAGATCGAAGGGCAGCGTCGGCAAATGCACGCTCCGTGTCGCCGGATTGAAATGCGCGTTGAGCGTGTCGCCGATCACCGCCGGCTGCTCGAAGATCTCCTTCTGCATGAAGTGGCGGTAATTGCCTTTGCCGATCGTCGCGCCCGACAGCGCCGTTTCCTTGATCGGACGTTCGACGGCGCGGCCCGTGGCGTCGAAGATGGCGGCGCCGCTCACCCGCACCACCGCCCAGTCGCCTTCCTCGAGATAAACGATGCGGCGCGTCAGCGGCGCCAAGGCGAGCGCGTCGGAGCCGACATACATCTCGCCCTCGCCGAAGCCGATCGCCAAGGGGCTGCCGCGGCGGGCGCAAATCAGCAGATCGGGCTCGCCCGCGAACAGCAGGACCAGCGCGAAGGCGCCCTCGATACGCCGCAAGGCCTGGCCGACCGCCTCCTGCGGCGCGGCGCCCTCGTTCAGATAGCGCGTCACCAGCATCGCCACCGCCTCGGTGTCGGTCTGGGTCTCGAAGCGATAACCGAGCGCCGTCAGCTCGGCTTTGAGCTCCTGGAAATTCTCGATGATGCCGTTATGCACCACCGCGACGCGGTCGGTGGCGATGGGATGGGCGTTGGTCTCGCTCGGTATGCCATGCGTCGCCCAGCGCGTATGGCCGATGCCGATCCGGCCCTCGACCGGGTCGGTCCGCAGGCGCGCTTCGAGCCGCGCGAGCTTGCCCTCGGCCCGGCGCCGCTCGATGCGCCCATCGACCAGCGTGGCGATGCCCGCCGAATCATAGCCGCGATATTCGAGCCGCCGCAGCCCCTCGACCAAGAGCGGCGCCACCTCCTGCCGTCCGATAATGCCGACGATGCCGCACATCAGCGCTTGCCCCGAGGCTCCTTCGCCAGCGCGGCGTTGCCGCGGCGGGCGCGCCAAAGGGCGGCGCCACCGGGCTTCACCACCTGCCGGCCGCGGCCGATCGCCATGGCGTCCGCCGGCACGTCCTCGGTGATGACGCTGCCGGCGGCGATGAAAGCGCCCGCGCCGATGGAAACCGGCGCCACCAGCGAGGAATTGGTGCCGATGAAGACGTTCTCGCCGATTTCCGTGCGAAACTTCTCGATGCCGTCGTAGTTGCAGGTGATCGTGCCGGCGCCGACATTGGTATTGCTGCCGACCGTGCTGTCGCCGAGATAGGCCAGGTGATTGGCCTTGACGCCCCGGGCGAGACGGGCGTTCTTGACCTCGACGAAATTGCCGATGTGGACCTCGGGCGCGAGCTCGGCGCCGGGCCTGAGCCGCGCGAAGGGGCCGATGATGGCGCGGTCGCCGATGGTGGCGCCGGCGATGTGGCAGAAGGCGGGGATCTGCACGCCTTCGCCGATGGTGACGCCGAGCCCGAAGACGACGAAGGGACCGATGGTGCTGTCTGAACCGATGCGCGTATCGGCGCTGAAGAATACGGTTTCGGGCGCCAGCAGACTCACGCCCGCTGCCATCGCGGCACGGCGCAGCCGGCGTTGCATCGCCGCCTCGGCTTCGGCCAGATCGGCGCGGCTGTTGACGCCCTTGAGCTCCTCCGCCGGCGCCTCGAGCACGCGGCAGAGCAGATCATGCCGCCGCGCCGCAGCGACGATGTCGGTCAAATAGTATTCGCCCTTGGCGTTCTCCCGGCCGATGCCCTCCAAGAGCGCGAAGAGATGGCGCGCATCCGCCGCCATGAGGCCGGAATTGCACAAGGTGATGGCGCGCTCGGCCGGCGTGCAATCCGCGGCCTCGACGATCTTGGCGAGCGTTCCGTCCGGCGCGGCGACGAGCCTTCCATAAGCGCCGGGCTCAGCAAGCCGCATGCCCAGCACCACGACCGCCGCCTCGGGCGCCCGCCGCCGCTCCGCGACGAGCGCCTCGAGCGTCGCCGTGGTGACCAGCGGCACATCGCCATAGAGCACCAGCACATCGCCCGCGAAGCCGGCCAGCGCATGGCGCGCGGCGAGGACGGCATGAGCGGTGCCCAAGGCCTCGCTCTGCACTGCGGTCGTGGCCGGGCGGACTGCGGCGGCCACCTCTTCCATCCCGGGAGCGACCACCACCGCAATCCGCTCCGGCGCGAGCGGCTCGAGCGCGGTCAGAACGTGGCCGATCATCGGCCGCTGGGCGATGGGGTGGAGCACTTTGGGGAGATTGGAGCGCATCCGCGTGCCCTTGCCGGCGGCAAGGATGATGGCGGCGAGCGACGGCGAACTCATTTCCGGACTATGCAATGGGGGAACCGGCCTGGCAAACCTGCCATAGCAGCATATCCCA
>DATNIY010000051.1:0-31841 GCA_035604195.1 Allostellaceae bacterium | reverse complement strand
ATGGCGCGCGCCAGCCTCTGGCAGAGCGGCGCATCGTCATCGACGATCAGGAGCGCGCGCTCCGCGTCGGAGAGACCTTCGAGCGCGGCGATGCGCTCGTCATCCTTGGCTTGGCGGTCGTCGGGCTCGCTCGTTCCGGTCATTCCCCAGCTTCTCGCAACTGTGGCTTTATCTCAAGAGGGGCAAGCGCCGCGCGCCGCCACTCCACCACCACTTGGGCCCCGCCGTCCGGCAAATTGGCGAAGCTCAGCCGCGCTCCCGTGCGCTCCAAAAGGCTCTGCGCGATGAAGATGCCGAGCCCCATATGCTGGCTCTCGCCGCCGCGCCAGGAAATATAGGGCTCGCCGATGCGCGCCAACACTGCCGGGGCGAAGCCCGGGCCGTCATCGACAATGTCCACCGCCGCGGTATCCTCGCTCCAGCTCATGGTGACCGCGACCTCGCCGCGGGCGAACTGGGCGGCGTTCTCGATGAGGTTGCCGAGCCCGTGCATGATCTCCGGGCTGCGGGCGACCGGCGGCTCTTCGATCGGGTTGCCGGCGGCGTCGCGGCCGGCATGGGTCGTGTACGCGATCGCGATGCCGGCGCGCCGGTGCGGCTCCCCCGCCGCCTCGACCAGCGCCGAGAAAGGCAGCGGCGTGAAATGCCCGGATTCCTCGCCGCCGCGCTGGTGCGCGAGGTCGGCGAGGATGGTGCGGCAGCGCTCGCTCTGGCTCAAGAGAAGCTGCGCGTCCTCGGCATAGGGGCTGTCGGGCGGCAGATCGCGCACCAGCTCCTTGGCGATGACGGCAATGGTCGCCAAGGGACTCCCCAATTGATGCGCCGCCGCCGCAGCGAGCCCGCCTACCGCCGAGACGCGCTGCTCGCGGGCGAGCGCCAGCTGGGTCGCGGCGAAGGCGTCGCGCATGCGCCGCGCCTCCTCGGCGACGTTCCAGGTATAGCCGGCGATGAAGAGCGTCGAAGACACGAGCGCGATCCACATGGCCAGCACATAGAGCGGCTGCGGCGAGAGCGTCATGTCCGGGCGCTCCGGCAGCGGCATGTGGAGGACGGCCAAGAGGCTGATCGCGGCGACGGTGAGCGCGGAGAGGCCGATGACGCTGCTGCGCGACAGCACGGTGGCCGACACCGTCACCGGCGCCAGCATCAGCAGCGCGAACGGATTCTGTAAGCCCCCGGTGAGGAAGAGCAGCACGCCCAATTGCAACGTGTCGTAAGCGAGATAGACCGCTGCCTCGCGGTCGCCGAGCCGGGCCGCGCGGCGGGACAGCATCGCCCCGACATTGAGCGCGGCCGAGGTCGCGACCACCACGAGCGCCGCCGCGAGCGGCAGCTTGAAGCCGAAGCCCGCATGCACGACCAGGATCGTCGCGGCCTGGCCGATCACCGCGACCCAGCGGATCAGCACGAGCATGCGCAGGCTGACCGAGACTTCGGTGCCGGCGGCCGGCGGCAGGCGGGCGAGGGCGGCGGGTTCGGTCATTGCGACGCCATATTACAATGGGACCATCCGAAGGGCAGGCAATTCGCGCGCCGGCGGCAGTCAATGTAACGCTTGATGTTACGCTCGTAACACGCTACGTTACGTCGTGATCAAGGCTTTCGCCGATCGGCGGACGGCGGCGATTTTCGTCGATGTTCCATTGAAGGGCATCCCGGCCGATGTCCGCCGACGGGCGCGGGTCAAGCTCATCATGCTCGACCGCGCCAAGAGCCTGCAAGATCTGCGCGCGCCGCCGGGGAACCGGCTCGAGGCATTGAAGAAGGATCGCGCGGGACAACATAGGATCCGGGTCAACGACCAGTGGCGCATTTGCTTCCTCTGGCGCGGCAGCGACGCTTACGCGGTCGAGTTCTGCGATTATCATTGAGGCAATGATGGGCTTTTCGCGCGAGGATCTGGAGGCCGGCAGAATCGACTTTTCCGAGGTTCTGGACCGCCGCGGCAAACGCGGCGGGCCGATCCATCCGGGCGAGATCCTGCGCGACGAATTCCTGGCGCCCCTCGGCATGAGCGTCTATGCGCTCGCCGGCGCTTTGGGGGTGCCGCGCACCCGCATCAACGACATCGTCCTCGGCCGGCGCGCCGTCACGGCCGAGACCGCCTTGCGCCTGGCGCGCTTCTTCGGCACCAGCGCCGAGTTCTGGGTCGGATTGCAGGCGCAGTACGACATCGAAGTGACGCGTCAAGCCTGCGGCAAGCGTATCGCCCGCGAGGTCAAGCCGAGAGCGGCATAGCGGCGATGGCACCCGTCATTCTCGTCTCCGGCCTGGTCAAGCGGTTCAACGATACCGTGGCGGTGGCCGGCGTCGACTTCGCCGTGCCGCAAGGGACGACGGCGGCGCTCCTGGGCGGCAACGGCGCGGGCAAGACGACGACGCTGTCGATGCTCTTGGGCCTCCTGGTGCCGAGCGCGGGCGCGATCACGATCTTCGGCGAGGACATGCTGCGCCACCGCCACCGCGTGCTGCCGCGGATGAATTTCTCCTCGCCCTATGTCGACCTGCCGCATCGTCTGACGGTGCGGCAGAATCTCATGGTCTATGGCCGGCTCTATGGGCTCGACCGGCCCAAGGAGCGCATCGCGGAATTGGCCGCCGATTTGCAGATCGAGGCCTTTCTCGAGCGCCAGACCGGCAAGCTCAGCGCCGGCCAGCGCACCCGCGTGGCGCTCGCCAAGGCGCTGTTGAACGCGCCCGACCTTCTCCTCCTCGACGAGCCCACCGCCTCGCTCGATCCGGACACCGCGGATTGGGTGAGGTCCTACCTCGAGGCCTATCGCGCCCGCACCGGCGCCACCATCCTCTTGGCCTCGCACAACATGGGCGAGGTCGAGCGGCTCTGCGACTATGTCATGATGATGCGCACCGGGCTCATCGTCGATCGCGGCACGCCGCGCGAGCTCATCGCGCGTTATGGCCGCGACACGCTCGAGCAGGTCTTCCTGCACCTCGCCCGCGCCGGCGGGCAGGACCGGGCGGCGGAATGAGCGCCGCGCGCGTTGCTGCGAGCGGCTTCTCGCCGGCGCGAATCGGCGCCATGCTGCGGCGCTATCTCTATCTCCTCCTGGGCTCCTGGCCGCGCGCGCTCGAACTGGTCTATTGGCCGACCGTGCAGATGGTGCTGTGGGGCTTCACCAGCCGGTTCCTCATGACCAACAGCTCCTATGTCGCGCGCGCCGGCGGCGTGCTGCTGGCGGCGGTGCTGCTGTGGGACGTGATGTTCCGCGGCCAGCTCGGAGTTTCCGTCTCGTTTCTCGAGGAGCTGTGGTCGCGCAACCTCGCGAACCTCTTCGTCAGCCCGCTGCGGCCCTATGAGTGGGTCTTGTCCTTGATCGCCATGAGCCTGGTGCGGGTCGGCATCGGCGTCGTCCCGGCGGCGCTGCTGGCAATCCCGCTCTATCACTATTCGATCTTCACCTTGGGGCTGCCGCTCATCGCCTTCTTCACCTTGCTCATCGTCATGGGCTGGGGGATCGGGCTCATCATCGGCGCGCTGCTGCTGCGCCACGGGCTCGGCGCCGAGAGCCTGGCCTGGCTCGCCGTGTTCGTCTTGGCGCCGGCCTCGGCGATCTACTATCCCGTGTCGGTGCTGCCGCAATGGCTGCAATGGCTCGCTTGGGCGCTGCCCGCGGCGCATGTCTTCGAGGGCATGCGCACGGTGATGTTCGAGGGCCGCTTCCCGCTCGACCACTTCCTCGCCGCCACCGCGCTCGACCTCGTCTATCTCGTCATCGGCATCGCGATCTTCCTGCGCGCGTTCGAAGTCGCACGCCGGCGCGGCTCGCTGCTGCAGACCGGGGAATAGCGCCGGCTCAGCCGCCGCGCGTGCTCACCGCCGCCTCGGCGAAGGTCGCCATGCCGTTGTGGCAGGCGAGCGCCGCCTTGACCACGGCGATCGCCAGAGTGGCGCCGGTGGCCTCGCCCAAGCGCATGCCGAAATCGAAGAGCGGCGCCTTGCCGAGCTTGGCGTTGAGCCGGCGATGCCCGGGCTCGGCCGAGCAATGCGCCACCAGGCAATGGTCGAGCGCGTGCGGATCGAGCGCCTGCAGCACCGAGGCGGCGCAGGTCGTGGCATAGCCATCGAGCAGCACTGGCACGCGCGCGCGCCGCGCCGCCATCACCGCGCCGACGATGGCCGCAAGCTCGCGCCCGCCCAAGCGCCGCAGCAGATCGAAACCGTCGCGCGCCGCGCGCCGGTGGCGCTCGACGCCACGCTGCACGACCGCGATCTTGTTGGCGAGAGCGGTGCCGGCGACGCCGGTGCCGGGGCCAACCCAATCCTGGGCCTCGCCGCCCCACAGCGCGCAGGCGAGCGCCGCCGCCGAAGCCGTGTTGGCGATGCCCATCTCGCCCACCGCAAGGAGGTCGACGCCGGGCTCGACCGCCGTCATGCCATAGGCGATCGCCAAGGCGCAGTCCTCCTCGCTCATCGCCGGCGCTTCGGTGAAATCCGCGGTCGGTTCTTCGAGCGCCATCTCGAAGACGCGCAGATCGGCATCGACGGCGCGGCAGATCTGGTTCACCGCGGCGCCGCCGTTCTTGAAGTTCTGCACCATCTGCGCCGTTACTTCGGCGGGGTAGGCGGAGACGCCCTGCTTGGCCACGCCATGATTGCCGGCAAAGACGGCGGTGCGCGGATGGTTGACGGCGGGCGGGTAGCGTCCCTGCCAGACCGCCACCCAGTGCGCGATCTCCTCGAGCCGGCCCAAGGCGCCGGCGGGCTTGGTGAGCTGCGCCTCGCGCGCCGCCGCGGCGCTGCCGGCTTCGAGATCGGGCCCGGGCAGATCGGCCAGGATCGCCCGCATCTCCTCGAGACTCGCCTTCGCCATCGCCGCACCTCCCTTGCCGTCTGCACTCTCCCGCGCCGCGCCAAGCGCCGGCAAGGGAAAATCGCCGCGCCCCGTTGCTCCTTTTGGGCGATCCACCGGCCCGACCCTTCCACGTGGCATGGCCAGGGCAGTTCGGCGTAAAATTGGGCGATGCAGGTCCCCTACTGGAACGAGACCGGCCGGCGGCGCGACGAGTTCTTGCTGGCGCTGCGCTTCCTGACGCGACTGCCGCTCGGCGCGGCTGGGCCGCCCGAGCCCGGCGCCCTGGCGCCGGCCGGTTGGGCTTTCCCCATCGTCGGCGCCTTCATCGGCATCGTCTCGGGCCTCGCCTATGCCGTGGCCGCTTCGCTCGACCTGCCGCCCCTTGCGGCCGGGCTCATCGCTATTGGCGCGAGCGTGCTGCTCACCGGCGGGCTGCATGAGGACGGGCTCGCCGACACGGCGGACGGCTTGGGCGGCGGCAGCGATCCGGCCGAGCGGCTCGCCATCATGCGCGACAGCCGGCTCGGCAGCTTCGGCGTGCTCGCGCTCATCTTCAGCGTCGGGCTGCGCGCCGCCGCCATCGCCTTCATCGCCACGCGCTGGCAGGTGCTGGGCGCGCTCATTGCTGCGCATGCCGTGGGGCGGGGCGCACTCCCCGCAGCGCTGGCCTTGCTGCCGCCGGCGCGTAGCGAGGGCTTGGGCGCCGAGGCCGGGCAGCCGGACCAGGCCGTCGTCCTGTGGTCGGCCGGCATCGCCGTGGTCATCGCGCTGGCGGCTCTGGGATGGCGCACCGGGATCGAGGCGGCCGCCGCCGCCGCAATCGTCATGGCCTTGCGCGCCTGGATCGCGCGCCGCCAGCTCGGCGGCCAGACCGGCGATGTGCTCGGCGCCATCGAGCAGGGAGGCGAGACGGTCGTGCTGCTCGCCGCGGCGGCGTGGGGACCGTGACGCGCTGGTGGTGGGTGCGCCACGCGCCGGTGACGGCGAATGAGGGCTGCTGTTACGGCCAGACCGATTTCCCCTGCGACACCGCCGACACGGCCGCCTTCGCGAGTCTCGCGCGCAAGCTGCCGCGCGATGCCGTGTGGATCGCCAGCCCCTTGCGCCGCACCCACATGACCGCCGCCGCGTTGGTCGCCGCCGGCCTGCCCGGCCCCGAGCCCATTCCCGGCCCCGGCATCGCCATCGAGCCCGATCTGATCGAGCAGAATTTCGGCGATTGGCAGGGCGTGCGCTATGGCGAGCTGGCGGCGCGGCGCGGCGATGACTGGTCGCGCTTCTGGCTCGCGCCGGCCTATGAGACGCCGCCGGGCGGCGAGAGCTTCGCCGCCTTGACCGAACGCGTCCACGGCGCGATCGCGCGCCTCAATGAGCGCCATTGCGGCGCCGACATTCTCGTCATCGGCCATGGCGGCACCATCCGCGCGGCGCTGGCGCTGGCGCTCGGCCTTTCGCCCGAGGCGGCCTTGGCGTTCAGCGTCGACAATCTCTCGCTCACCCGGCTCGAGCATTTCGCCGACCGCGGCGCGGCGCATGGCTGGAGGATCGCCGCGGTCAACCACCCGCCGCAGTGAGTTTGGCCGGCTCGGGCTCGGCGCGCTTCAGGATCCAAGGCAGCACCACCAGGTCGAAGACGTTGATCGCCGGCCAATCCGGCGAGACCCCGTCATGGAAGCCGTTGGGATTGACCCAGGCCTCCTTGGCCGAGCCGTTGTGCAGCATGAGGTCCAAATCCCAAATCGGCACCTGGCTGTCTTTCTCGCCATTGACCAACAACATCGGCGCCGCGGGCTTGTCGATGAGGCCCTCGTCCTGCAACGACATGCGCGTGCCATAGGCGAGGAAATCGTCGAGCGAGTTGACGCCGAAGACCGCGGCGCGCGCCGGGAACAGGTCGAAGAGAAAGTCGGGCGTGGCGAGCGACTTCTTCTGCCAATCCGCCTGGAAAAAGAAATGGATGGGCGCGCCCTGGACGACCGCGCCCTTGACCCGCGCCCGCTCGGTGATGGCGATCTTCGCCGCCCAATAGCCGCTCCAGCCGAGGCCGCGCAGGATGATGCGGCGGCGGTCGATTTCGGGCCGCTTGGCGAGATAATCGAGCGCGGCCGAAAACATCTTCTCGGCGCCGACATCGGCCTTGATGGGCGTCTCGCCGGTGCCGGGCATGTCGAGAGCGAGGAAGCCGATGCCGTGACGGAGGAAGGCGGCGCCCTCTTCCGCCATGTCCTCCTTGCGGCTAGCGAGCCCGCCGATGGTCAGCACCAGCGCCACCGGCCGCCCTCGCTTCGACAGCCGCAGATATCCCGCGATCTGCATGCCCGCGAAGGGGATATGCACGATCTCCATGGGCGGATCGAGGAAGCGCGCCGCCGCGCGGTAGGCCTCGAGCGCCTCGCGATAGGCCTTCGCCTTGCCCGGCGAATTCGCCACCGGCCAGCGCGCGAAGGAATAGAGACGCCAGGCCATCAGCTCGTCGTCATGCGCGAGTTTCTCCTGATGCTTCGCCTCGGCGCTCTTGGCCCGCGCCGCATAGATTTCGGCGATGGCGCTCCACGCCGCTGCCCATTCGTCGCGATCGAGACTCTTGATCTTGGCCAAGGCCGCATAGACATCCGCCGGCTTCAGGCCGGTGAGCGGCGCGAGATTGTGCTCGGCGCGCCGCGCGATTTCCTGCTTCAGCTCCGCGAGCGTCGGCGGCGTCTGCGCAGCCGCGGGCAACGCGAACAGCAGCGCCAGCGCCACGCCGAGCCCCCATAGCACCCCTTGTGATAGCGACCGCTTGAAACCGCCCGATCTCTGACTAATATCGACCTCGGATTCGTACTGGGGGAGGAGCCCTGGAATAGCCGATCCACAGGAGAGGCCCATGACGAGCCAACCGATTCGTGACCCTGTCAAAGACGATCTGCTTACGCCGCAAAATTCTGCGCTCATCATCATCGATTACCAGCCAATACAAGTAACTTCGGTCGCATCGAGGGATCGCCGGACGTTGGTTCAGAATATCGTCGCTGTGGCAAGATTGGCGAAGCTCTTTCAGTTGCCCATCGTCCTCTCCACCGTCAACGCGAAGACCGGTGCACCGACGATACACCAGTTACAGGACGTACTAGGCGCGATCGAAGCAATCGACCGCACGACGATCAATTCATGGGAAGACGTGGAATTCGTCAAGGCGGTCAAGGCCACCGGTCGAAAGAAGCTTATCATGACGGCGCTTTGGACCGAAGCTTGCCTTATTTTTCCATCGCTGGACGCCCTGCGTGAAGGCTACGAAGTGTATCCGGTCGCGGACGCGGTCGGCGGCACATCGCTCGAAGCTCATCAAACTGCATTGGAACGCATCACTCAGGCTGGTGGAAAGCCGATAAGCTGGGTGCAATTGGCCTGTGAATTACAGCGCGATTGGGCGCGTAAAGATACGGCGAAAGCGTTTGCGGAAATTCTATTCGCGGTCGAGGGTCATTAGCAGGAATTTCGCTGGGGTATCGTCTCATCCAAGCCGCGGCCACAGCACAACCAACCGGGATCGATGGCCAAGAAACAAGCCGAAATCCGCGTCGTCGTTTCGAAAGACGGCCCGTATATCGTTACGGGCAATGTCCCGCTATCTCAACAGACAATCGGCACGGATGCCGAGGGCGGCTCCGAAAAATGGATCGAGGGCAAGACATTCCCTGTGCGGCAGACATATTCGCTCTGTCGATGCGGTCAGTCGAAGACGAAGCCGTTCTGCGACGATACGCATGCCCGGATCAAATTCGATGGCACCGAGACGGCCGGCCGCGAACCCTATCTCAAGCAGGCGAAGGTTTTCGACGGCCCCGTCTCGGCGCTCACGGATGCGGAGAGCCTTTGCGCATTCGGGCGCTTCTGCGATCCGAACGGACAGGTATGGAACCAGGTTGAGCGCAGCGATGAACCCAAGATACGGGCAAGTTTCGTCCGGCAAGTAGAAAATTGTCCGGCCGGCCGCTTGGTGGCTTGGGACAAGGCGACCGGGAAGCCCTTGGAGCCGAAATTGCCGGTCTCGATCGGCCTCATCGAGGACCCCGCGCAGCACTGCAGCGGCCCGCTCTGGCTGCGTGGCGGGATTTCCGTAATCTCCGGCGATGGCTTCGTGTATGAAGTGCGCAATCGGATCACGCTTTGCCGTTGCGGTCAGTCCCGGAACAAGCCCTTCTGCGACGGTACGCATGCGGCGATAAAATTCCGCGGCGAATAGGCCCATGATCACGCTGCGGCTTGATCTGGTTTGATGGCAGCCGATTCCGGCATCAAAGCGCGTCAACCGGGCACTGACCCTGCCGCATCCGCGTCGGCGACGTCGGGCTCGCCCTGGAGTCCGTTCCGACACACGACATTCACCGTGCTGTGGACCGCAACCGTCGTCTCCAATGTCGGCGGCTGGATGTACAGCGCGGCGTCTGGCTGGCTGATGACCGGTCTCGATCCGGACCCCTTGACCGTGTCGCTGGTTCAGGTCGCCACGAGCCTGCCGATGTTCCTGTTCGCGCTTCCGGCGGGCGCGCTGGCCGATATCGTCGACCGGCGGCGGTTTCTGATCGGCGTCGAGATACTGATAACCATGATCTCGGCGGTTTTCGCCTATTTGGTCTGGATTGGCGCGGTGACGCCAACGATCCTGCTGGTCTTCACTTTTCTCGCGGGCATCGCCGGTGCGCTGGAGGCTCCAACATGGCAGGCGATCGTGCCCGCGCTGGTGCCCAGGCGCGACCTGCTGCCCGCGATTGTCGCCAATGGTGTCGGCTTCAACATCAGCCGTGCCATCGGACCCGCTCTGGGCGGCATCATCGTCGCGGCATGGGGAATCGCCGCACCGTTCTGGCTCAATGCCGTCAGTAATCTCGGCGTCATAGCGGGATTGATCTGGTGGCATTCGCCGCAAAAGGCCGCGCGGCACCTGCGCGCCGAACACTTCGCCAACGCCAATCGAAGCGGTCTGCGCTACGCGCGAAATAGCCCGCATTTGCGCGCGACCTTCATGCGCGCGGTCGGTTTCTTCCTCTTCGCCAGCGCCTACTGGGCATTGCTGCCACTGGTCGCCCGCAACCGGATCGTCGGAGGCCCCGAGATTTACGGTGTTCTGCTCGGCGCCATCGGCGCCGGCGCCCTGGCTGGCGCCTTCGTTTTGCCGTCGATGCGGAAACGGTTCGGGCCGGACCGCCTGGTGGCGGGGGCTACGGTCGCAACCGCTCTCACATTGACGCTCTATGGTTTGGCGCGCGATCCCGTCACCGCGCTGGTCGCGAGCCTGATCGCCGGCATGTCATGGATCACCGTCATGGCGGCTCTCAATGTGTCTGCCAAAGTCGCGCTGCCGGAATGGGTGCGCGCCCGCGGCCTCGCGCTCTTCGTCACCGTCATGTTCGGCGCGTTGAGCGTCGGCAGCGTGATCTGGGGGAAGCTGGCCGGAGTATTGGGCCTGCCGATCACCCATTTCATCGCCGCCGCCGGGCTGCTGCTTGCCTTACCGCTGACCTGGCGGTGGAAATTGCAGACCGCGCTCGGCGCAGACCTGGCGCCATCCATGCATTGGCCCGCGCCGATCACCGTCCGTGACGTCGAACAGGATCGTGGACCGGTGCTGGTCTCCGTCGAGTACCGGATCGATCCTAAAAACCGCGCGCCTTTCCTCGCGGCGCTCGACAAGCTTGCGCAGGAACGCCGGCGCGATGGCGCCTATGCGTGGGGGGTATTCGAGGATGCCGCCGAAGAAGGCCGGATAGTGGAAACCTTTTTGGTGGAGTCCTGGCTCGAGCATATGCGTCAGCATGAACGCGTCACCAACGCCGATCGCGTGGTTCAGGATGCAGTTCAGCGCTTTCACATCGAAGGCGTGCCCAAGGTTACCCATTTCATTGCGCCGACCTAGACCGCAAACAAGCGAAGGGAAAAACCGGCATAGCGCGTCGAGCCTGAGCGCGAACGGTTGGCGGCTCGACCGCATTGAGCGGCGCTTGGAGCTGACGCCCGCCGGCTGAGCGTGCTCCGCCTTTCCTTGCCCCGCCCCGCGTGCTAGCCTCGCGCGTGCGCGACGGGACAGGGAAGTCCGGTGCGATGCCGGCGCTGCCCCCGCAACTGTAAGCGGCGAGATCGCGGCTTCATGCCACTGGCTGGGCCCGCCCTGCCGGGAAGGTGCCGCGGTCGACGACCCCGAGCCAGGAGACCTCTCCGGCGCGCCCAAAAAGCCGACCATCCTCGGAGGGAGGAGGTGTGTTGCCCGACTGCATCGAGCCCGACTCATCCGCGCTGCCGCGCCTGACCCTCGTTCTGGGCGGCGCGCGCTCCGGCAAGAGCCGTTATGCCGAGACGCTGGTCGAGGCCGCCTCATCCGCGGCGCTGCTGATTGCCACCGCCGAGCCGGGCGATGCGGAGATGCGCCAACGCATCGCCGCCCATCGCGCCCGCCGCGATCGGCGCTGGTCGGTGATCGAGGAGCCCTTGGCGCTCGCCGCAACGCTCGGCGCCGAGGCGCGCCCCGGACGGCCGGTGCTGGTCGATTGCCTGACTTTGTGGCTGTCGAACATCATGCTGGCAGGGCGCGATGCCGATGCCGAGATCGACGCGCTCGTCGCTGCGCTTCCCGCGCTTCGAGGCCCGGTTATCATGGTGGCGAATGAAGTCGGCCTCGGCATCGTGCCGGAAAACGCTTTGGCCCGCGCCTTCCGCGACCATGCCGGGCGCCTCAACCGCGACATCGCCGCCGCGGCGGATCGCGTTTGCTTCCTCGCCGCCGGCCTGCCTCTGCTGCTCAAGAACGTCGCGCGCGCGGTGCCGTGATGCGGAAGATCCCCGCCACCATCGTCACGGGCTTTTTGGGCGCCGGCAAAACCAGCCTCATCCGCCACCTCCTCGCGCACGGCCATGGCAGGCGCATCGCGCTGGTCATCAACGAGTTCGGCGCGCTCGGCATCGACCGCGAGCTGCTCTTGGGCTGCGGCGATGCCGCTTGCACCGCCGAGGACGTCGTCGAACTTGCCAATGGCTGCATCTGCTGCACCGTGGCCGAGGATTTCCTCCCCGCCTTGACGCGGCTCCTCGACCGCGCCGCGCCGCCTGAGCACATCATCATCGAAACCTCCGGCCTCGCCTTGCCTAAGCCGCTCATCCAGGCCTTTCTCTGGCCCGAAATCCGCGCGCGCGTCACGGTGGACGGCGTCGTCACGATGATCGACATTGCGGCGGTGGCGGAAGGGCGCTTTGCCGATGCGGCGCTGCCGAAGCCGAGCCACGACAATCCGCTCGAGGAAGTGCTGGGCGATCAGCTCGCGGCATCCGATCTCGTCATCCTCAACAAGACCGATCTCATCGCGGCCGCCGCGCTCGCCGCGGCCGAACGCGCCATCGCGGCGCGCCTGCGGCCGGGCGTGAGCATGCTGCGCGCCATGCATGGCCGGGTCTCGCCCACCGTGCTGCTCGGCCTCGCGGCGGCGGCGGAGGAAGATTTGGCCTCGCGTCCCTCGCATCACGACAGCGAGGCCGAGCACGACCATGAGGATTTCGAGAGCTTCGTCGTCGCGACCGGCCCCATCAATGATCCCGCCAGCTTCGCCCAACGCTTGCGCGCGGTGATGGCGCAGCACGGCATCCTGCGCCTCAAAGGCTTCCTCGACGTGCCCGGCGCCGCCTTCCGCCAAGTCGTGCAGGCCGTCGGCCCGCGGGTCGAGCATTACTTCGACCGCCCTTGGGCCGGCGGCGAGGCGCGGCTGTCGCGACTTGTCGTCATCGGCCTCAAGGGTCTCGACCGCGCCGCCATCGCGGCGGCGCTGGAGGCGTGAGATGCACCTCCTCGCAACCGCGCCCGGCACCATCGCCGACGGCAGCGCCGCGGTCGATCTCGGCCAGACGCCGGGCGACATCGTTGTGCTCAGTGCCGCCGACAGCGAGATCGCTTGCCTCGCCGAGGCGCAGCGGGCGCTTGTGTCGCGCGAGAACGACTGGCCGAGCCTGCGGCTCGCCAGCCTGTTGCGCCTCGGCCACAACTACTCGGTCGATCTTCATGTCGAGAAGGTCGCGGCCAAGGCGCGGCTCATCGTCGTGCGGCTCTTAGGCGGGCGCGGCTATTGGCCCTATGGCGTCGAGCGGCTCGTCGAAGTGGCGCGCGCGCGCGGCATCGCTTTGGCGCTGCTGCCCGGTGACGATGCGCCCGATGCCGAGCTGCAATCGCTCGCGACTCTGGCGCCAGCGGCGGCACATCGGCTGTGGCGCTATCTCGCCGAGGGCGGGCCCGGCAACGCCGAGCAATTCCTGCGCTATGGCGCGAGTCTCTTGGGCCGCGAGAGCGCCTGGCGCGAGCCCGCGCCGCTGCTGCGCGCCGGGCTTTATTGGCCGGGCGCGGCGCAAGCCGATCTGCCGGCGATCGAGCGGCACTGGAAGAGCGGCGCGCCGGTGGCGGCGCTGGTGTTCTATCGCGCGCTGGTGCAGGCGGCGAATTTGGCCCCGGTGGATGCGCTGATCGAAGCCATGGCCGCGCGCGGGCTCAATCCGCTGCCGCTTTATGCGGCGAGCCTCAAGGACCCCCAGGCCGCCGCGATCATCGCCGAGATTTTCTCCTCAGCGCCGCCGGACATCATCCTCAACGCCACCGGCTTTGCCGTGGCAAGCCCCGGCGCGACGGCGGTGGAGGGTCCCTTCGCGCGCTGCGAGGGCCCGGTGCTGCAAGTGATCTTCGCCGGCGGCGACCGCGCCGCGTGGGAAGATGGCACGCGCGGCCTCGATGCACGCGACATCGCCATGAACGCGGCGCTGCCCGAGGTCGATGGCCGCATCATCAGCCGTGCCGTCTCCTTCAAGGGGAAGCTGGCGCGCGATGCGCTGACCGAGGCCGATCGCGTCGCTTACGAGCCGGTGCCCGACCGCATCGCCTTCGTCGCCGATCTCGCGCGCAACTGGACGCGGCTCAGACGCACCCCGGCAGAAGAGCGCCGCATCGTCCTGGTCCTCGCCAACTATCCCAACCGCGACGGCCGCATCGGCAACGGCGTCGGCCTCGACACGCCGGCCGCGACCATCGAAGTGCTGCGCGCGCTCGAAGCCGCCGGCTACCGCGTGAGCGACATTCCCGAAGACGGCGATGCGCTCATCCGCCGGCTCGCCGCCGGCCCGACCAACGCCGCGCCGCAGCGCGCCGCGGAAGAGAGTTTTCGGTGCAGCGATTATGCCGCGTTCTTCGCGACCCTTCCGCGCGCCGCGCAAGAGGCGGTGAGCGCGCGCTGGGGCGCGCCCGAGCGCGATCCTTTCTTCCGCGAAGGCGAGCTCGATTGCGGCACTTTCGCAATCCCGGCGCTCAGCTGCGGCAATGTCGTGGTCGCGCTGCAGCCGGCGCGCGGCTACAACATCGACCCGCAGACGAGCTATCACGCGCCCGATCTGCCGCCGCCGCACTCCTATCTCGCTTTTTACGCCTGGATCGCCGACGGCCTGCGCGCTCATGCGGTCGTGCATATGGGGAAGCACGGCAGTCTCGAATGGCTGCCGGGCAAGGCCGTGGCGCTGTCGGCATCGTGCTTTCCCGAGGCGGCGCTGGGACCGCTGCCGCATCTCTATCCCTTCATCGTCAACGATCCCGGCGAAGGCACGCAGGCCAAGCGCCGCAGCCAGGCCGTGATCATCGATCACCTGACGCCGCCCCTGACCCGCGCCGAAAGCTATGGCCGTCTCGCCGAGTTGGAGCGGCTGGTGGACGAGTATTACGCCGCCGCCGGCAGCGACCCGCGGCGCCTCAAACTGCTGCGCCGGCAGATCCTCGATCTCGTGCGCGCCGAAGGCCTCGACCACGATTGCGGCATCGCCACCGGCGAGAGCGATGATTCGGCGCTCGGCAAGCTCGACGCCTATCTCTGCGAATTGAAGGAAATGCAGATCCGCGACGGGCTTCATATCTTCGGCCGCGCGCCGGAAGGCGCTCTGCTCGACGATTTGCTGGTGGCGCTCGCCCGGCTGCCGCGCGGACAAGAGCCGCATCAGGCCTCGCTCATCCGCGCGCTCGCGGCCGACCTCGAACTCGGATTCGATCCGCTCGCCGCCGAACTCGGCACGCGCTGGCAAGGGCCGCGCCCGGCGGCGCTCACGGGCGATGCGCCCTGGCGCAGCAATGGCGATACGGTCGAGCGGCTAGAGCTTCTTACGCGCGCGCTCGTCGCCGGCGAAGCATCGCCCGGCGATACCTGGCCGCGGACCCGCGCCGTGCTCGATTGGATCGAGCGCCGCTTGCGGCCCGATGTCGCGGCTTGCGGCAAGGCCGAGATCGACGGGCTCCTGCGCGGCCTCGACGGGCGTTTCGTACCGCCGGGCCCCTCGGGCGCGCCGACGCGCGGGCGGCCCGAGGTATTGCCCACGGGGCGCAATTTCTATTCGCTCGACACCCGCGCGGTGCCGACGCCGGCGGCGTGGCAGCTCGGCTGGCAGTCGGCGCAACTGCTGCTCGAGCGCCACGCGCAGGAGCGGGGCGAATACCCACGTCGCGTCGCGCTCTCGGCCTGGGGCACATCCAACATGCGCACGGGCGGCGACGATGTGGCGCAGGCCTTGGCCCTGATGGGCGTGCGCCCGCGCTGGGAAGAGCGCACTGGCCGCGTCGCCGGCTTCGAGATCCTGCCGGCCAGCGTGCTCGACCGGCCGCGGGTCGATGTCACCTTGCGCGTTTCCGGCTTCTTCCGCGACGCCTTTCCCAATTTGATCGACCTCGTCGACAGCGCGGCGCGCGCCGTCGCCGCGCTCGACGAGCCGCCGGAGGTGAACCCGCTTGCGGCGCGCGTGCGCGAAGACGAGGCGCGGCTTGCGGCGGCGGGTATCCCGGCCGAGGAGGCGACGCGGCGCGCCGGCTATCGCGTCTTCGGCTCCAAGCCCGGCGCCTATGGCGCGGGTCTCCAGGCCTTGATCGACGAGCGCCTGTGGCAGGGCGATGCCGACCTCGCCGAGGCCTATATCGCCTGGGGCGGCTATGCCTATGGCGCAGGCGCGCAAGGGGCCGACGAGAAGGCGCTCTTCCGCGCGCGGCTTGGCGGGGTCGAAGCGGTGCTGCACAACCAGGACAACCGCGAACACGACCTTCTCGACAGCGACGATTACTACCAGTTCGAGGGCGGGCTTGCGGCGGCGGTGCGGCATGTCCGGGGGGAAGCGCCCATTGTCTATCACAACGACCATTCGCGCCCCGAGACCCCGCGCATCCGCACGCTCGAAGAGGAAGTCGGCCGTGTCGTGCGCGCCCGTGTGGTCAATCCGAAATGGCTCGCCGGGGTCATGCGGCACGGCTACAAGGGCGGCTTCGAGATGGCAGCGACGGTCGATTATCTCTTCGCCTTCGCCGCCACCGCGCACGCCGTCGCCGACCATCATTTCGACGCGGTTTTCGCGGCCTATGTCGAGGACGAGACGGTGCGCGGCTTTCTCGAAGCGCACAACCCCGCCGCGCTCGTCGAGATGAAGGCGCGGCTTGGCGAGGCGATCGAGCGCGGGTTGTGGCATCCCAAGCGCAACCGCATCCGGGAGCTTCTGGCGTGAGCGATGAATCCCAAAGCGAGGCCGAGATCAATGCCCGCCACGCCGAGAAGATGGCGAAGCGCAAGGCGGCGCGCGCCCGCATGCTCGTGAGCAAGACCGAAGAGCGCGGCCTTCTCATCGTCCACACCGGCACCGGCAAGGGCAAATCGACCGCCGCCTTCGGCATGGTCATGCGCTGTCTGGGTCACGGCATGCGCGTCGGCGTCGTGCAGTTCGTCAAGGGCGCGTGGGAGACCGGCGAGCGCAAGTGGCTCAAGCAATTTCCCGATCTCGTCACCTGCCGCGCCATGGGTGAAGGCTTCACCTGGGAGACGCAGGATCGCGCCCGCGACATCGCCGCGGCGCGCGCGGCCTGGGAGGCGGCCAAGACCATGATCGCCGATCCCGCCTACCGCCTGGTGCTGCTCGACGAGATCAACATCGTCCTGCGCTATGACTATTTGCCGCTGGACGAGGTGATTGCGACGCTCCAGGCGAAGCCGCGCGATCTGCATGTCGTCGTCACCGGCCGCAACGCCAAGCCCGAACTCGTCGCCATCGCCGATCTCGTCACCGAGATGACTTTGGTCAAGCATCCTTTCCGCGCCGGCGTCAAGGCGCAGGTGGGGATCGAATTTTGAACCCGAGGAGGACATAGGATGAGCGCGCGAAATATTCTCATGCTGGCCTTCGCCGCGGCGCTCTTCGCCTCGCCCGCGGCGCGCGCGGCGAGCGATCAGCAACAGGCGGTCGATTCGGCGCGGCTGTCGGTCGAGGCCATCGCCTCGAGCCAGGATTCGATCGCCCAGGAGGCGCACAAGCTGATGGCCGGCTCGCGCGGCGTCATCATCATTCCCGAGCTGGTCAAGGGCGGCTTCTTCTTCGGCGCCCAAGGCGGCACCGGCGTGCTGCTGGCGCGCGACAAGGACGGCCAGTGGAGCAATCCCGCCTTCTACCTCATGGGCGCCGGCTCCTTCGGGTTGCAGATCGGCGTCGAGGTCTCGAAGGTCGTGCTCATCATCATGAACGACAAGGCGCTGCACGCGGTGATGCGCAACGAGTTCAAGCTCGGCGCCGAGGCCGGGGTGGCGCTGGCGACCCTGGGCGCCGGTGCCGAGGCTTCGACCACCACGCATGCCGGCGCCGACATCTACGCCTTCGCCATCTCGAAAGGGCTGTTCGGCGGGGTTGCCATCGAAGGCGGCGTGATGAAGCCGCGCGCCGAATGGGACAAGGCCTATTACGGGCGCGCGGTCTCGGTGCCGGACATCATCCTCCGCCATGCCGTCGACAATCCCGGCGCGGTCCGCCTCCGGAGCACGCTTGCCGGGCTGTGACGCCTTCGGCCCGCGGCGCCGGACGCCGGCGCTCATGCTGCAGGGCACCGGCTCCGATGTCGGGAAGTCGCTTCTCGTCGCGGGGCTGGCGCGGGCGCTGACGCGGCGCGGGCTCAGAGTGCGCCCCTTCAAGCCGCAAAACATGTCGAACAACGCGGCGGTGACCGCCGATGGCGGCGAGATCGGCCGCGCCCAGGCGCTGCAGGCGCGCGCCTGCCGCACGCCGGCTGTCACCGCCATGAACCCCGTGCTGTTGAAGCCGCAATCGGAGCAGGGCGCGCAAATCGTCGTCGAGGGCCGCATCCTCGTCAGCGCCTCGGCGCGCGAATACCAGGCGATGAAGCGCGATCTGCTGCCGCGCGTCATGGCCGCCTTCGAGAAGCTCGCCGACGATGCCGACATCGTCCTCGTCGAGGGCGCGGGCGGCGCGGCCGAAATCAATCTCCGTTCGGGCGACATCGCCAATATGGGCTTCGCCGCGGCGGCGCAAGTGCCGGTCGTGCTGGTCGGCGACATCGAGCGCGGCGGCGTCATCGCCGCGCTCTTCGGCACGCAGGCATTGCTCGCGCCGGAAGAGCAGGCGCTCGTCAAGGGCTACATCGTCAACAAGTTCCGCGGCGATCCCCGGCTCTTCGACGGCGCCATCGACATCTTGCGGGCCCGCACCGGGCTTTCCTGCCTCGGCGTCGTTCCCTATTTCGCGCGGGCGCGCGATCTTCCGGCGGAAGATTCGATGGCGCTCGAGGCACGCCCCGCCGCGCCGCGCCGCGCCGGCGCGCTCACCATTGTCGTGCCGCGCCTGCCGCGCATCGCCAATTTCGACGATCTCGATCCGCTCGCAGCCGAGCCCAATGTCGCCCTCGAAATCGTCCCGCCCGGCCGGCCCTTGCCGCAGGCCGATCTCATCCTGCTGCCGGGATCGAAGGCGACCATCGCCGATCTCGCAGCGTTGCGCGCGGAAGGCTGGGACATCGACATCCTCGCCCATGCGCGCCAAGGCGGCGCCGTGCTCGGGATCTGCGGCGGCTATCAGATGCTCGGGCGGCGCATCAGCGATCCCCAGGGCATCGAGGGCGCGGCCGGCGCGGCGGCCGGATTGGCGCTCCTCGATATCGAAACCGTGCTCGCCGGCGACAAGCGCCTCACCGCCGCGCGCGGCCGCGACAGCGCGAGCGGAGCGCCGGTCGCGGGCTATGAGATGCATCTGGGGCGCAGCAGCGGCCCCGACACCGCGCGGCCCATGCTGCTGCTCGAGAGCGGCGAGGACGGCGCGGTCTCAGAGAACGGGCGCATCGCCGGCTGCCATCTGCACGGGCTCTTCGCCGGCGATGAATTCCGCCGCGCCTTCCTCGCGCGGCTCGGCGGCGCGGGCGATCCCGCCCTGCACTGGGAGCGCCGGATCGAGGACACGCTCGACGCCCTCGCCGATCATCTCGAGGCGAATCTCGATGTGCCCGCGCTATTGGCGATCGCCCATGCGCGCTGAACGATCACGGCGCCAGGGCCGCGCCGAGAACCAGAAGCGCCGTGACGACACAGGCGGCGACATAAAGCCAGAGCGCCGCTGTGATATCGGCGGGCGTGGCCTCTTCCCGCCCAGCGCCGAGCCAGGCATCCTCGACCACCAGGCCGTCGTAGCGCCGCGGCCCCGCGAGGCGGAGGCCGAGCGCGCCCGCCGCCGCCGCTTCGGGCCAGCCGGCATTGGGCGAGCGATGCTTTTTGGCGTCGCGCCGCATGGTGCGGAGGGCCTTGCCGGCGCTCGCCCCCGGCGTGACCAGCGCCGCCGCCGCCAAAAGCACGCCCGAGAGCCGCGCCGGCAACAGATTGAGGAGATCGTCGAGCCGCGCCGCCGCCCAGCCGAAATGCCTGTGCCGCGGCGAGCGGTGCCCGATCATGCTGTCGAGCGTGTTCGCGGTCTTGTAGGCGAAGAGGCCGGGCAGGCCCAGCAGCAGGTACCAGAAGGCCGGTGCGACGACGCCGTCGGAGAAATTCTCGGCCAGCGATTCGATGGCGGCGCGCGCCACGCCCGCCTCGTCGAGACTCTCGGGATCGCGGCCGACGATATGCGCGACGGCGGCGCGCCCCGCGTCGAGCCCGCCCGTGCGCAGCGCCGCCGCCACGGCTCGCACATGGTCGAAGAGGCTCCGCTGCGCCAGCAGCACGGCAACGATCAACGCCTCGGCGAGCGAGCCCCATGGCAGATGACGGAGCGCTACAGAAAGCCCCGCGCCCGCCGCCAGCGCCGCGCCGGCGAGCAGCGCAACCATGATCGCGCCGTGGATGCGGGACGCGCCAGCGATCTGCGGCGTCCGGTTGAGCGCGTGGTCGAGCCCGGCGATGGCGCGGCCCAGCAGCGCCACCGGATGCGGCGCAAATCGCCACAGCGCCGCGCTCCCGAGCAACGCATCGAGCGCCAGCGCCGCGAGCAGAAGCACGGCATGATCGGCGACAATCGCGCGGGGCGGCATGGCGCGGCAGAGACTAGAAAAGAGGAGAGGCGATGACCACCGGCGTCATGCTCTGCGGCCATGGCAGCCGCGATATCGAGGCGATCGAGGAGTTCGAGATTCTGGCGGCGCGCCTGCGCGCGCGGTTGCCCCAAGTGCCGCTCGAGACGGGCTATCTCGAATTCGCGCGGCCGATCATCCGCGACGGGCTTGCGGCGCTCGCGGCGCGCGGCGCGCGGCGTATTCTGGCGGTGCCGGGGATGCTCTTCGCGGCAAGCCATGTCAAGAACGACCTGCCCTGGGAGATCAACAGCTTCGCTGCCGAGCACCCGGCGCTCGAGCTGCGCTTCGGCCGCGAGCTGGCGATCGAGCCAAAGCTGCTGCAGGCGGCGGCCGACCGCATCGCGCTCGCCGAGCTTGAGGGACGCCGCGCCATCGCGCGCGGCGACACGTTGCTCCTGGTGGTCGGGCGCGGCACCACCGATCCCGACGCCAACTCCAACATTGCCAAGCTCGCGCGCATGCTGTGGGAAGGGATGGGCTTCGGCTGGGCCGAGGCGGGTTTCAGCGGCGTGGCGCAGCCGCTCGTCGAGCCGGCGCTCAGGCGGGCGCTCAAGCTGGGCTTCCCGCGCATCATCGTCTTCCCCTATTTCCTCTTCACCGGCGTCTTGGTGAAGCGCATCTATGCCGCCGCCCAACGCGTGCAGAGCGATCACCCGGACATCGAAATCCTCAACGCGCCGTACTTGCGCGATCATCCACTGGTGCTCGACTGCTTCGCCGACCGGGTCAGCGAAGTCGCCGACGGCGAGCCGGCGATGAATTGCCGCCTGTGCAAATACCGCACGCAAGTGATCGGCTACGAGGCCGCCGTCGGATCGACGCAGGCGGGGCACCACCACCATGTCAGCGGCATCGGCACCGACGCGGAGCACGGGCACCCTCACCATCATCATCATCATCGCCCCGCGCCTTCGGATGGAGGCGAGTGATCCTTGGCCGAAACGCCGCTCTTCGACGCCTATCTCATGGTCGATTGGAGCGCGGCGGCCGAACCGCGACAGGGGAAGGACAGCATCTGGCTCTACCAGCTCCGGCGCGGCGCGGCGGTGACCAGTGAAAATCCACGGACGAGGCATGAGGCGTGCAAGAATCTGCACGATCTGCTCAAAGCCAATCTGGAAGCAGGCCTCCGCACGCTCGTCGGCTTCGATTTCCCGCTCGGCTATCCCGCGGGTTTTGCTCAACGCCTCGGCCTCGATGATCCGCCTTGGCGCGCGGTGTGGCGCTATCTCGCGGCGCAGATCAAGGACGATGACAAGAACCACAACAACCGCTTCGATGTCGCGAACGAGTTGAACCGACGCATAAGCAACGGCTCCGCACCGTTCTGGGGATGCCCACCAAGGCGCAAGTGGCCGTTCCTCGAGCCGAAGCGCCATCCGTGCAGCGATCTGAATATCGATCCGTGGCGCCTCACCGAAAAGCGGGTCAAGGAATGGCATAACAAGACGCCTCACTCCGTCTGGAAGCTCTTCACGCGCGGCTGCGTCGGCAGCCAGGCGCTCACCGGCATTCCGGTCGTGGAGCGGCTCTATTCGGAGTTCTGCGGCAAGGGCGCGGTAGTCTGGCCGTTCGAGACCGGACTTGCGGCCCCCACTGACGCGCCCTTCGTCTTCGCTGAGATCTACCCGTCGCTACGTAAGACGCAACCCGTCGCCGGCGAAGTGCATGACGCGGCGCAGGTCCGTACGCTCGCCGAGTACTTCGAGGAGAAGGATGCACGCGGCACTCTCTGCGCGTTGTTCCGCGGCGATACGCTCTCCGCCGCCGACCGCGCGCGGGTCGAGAGCGAGGAAGGATGGATTCTCGGGGTGCGGGAGAGGGAATGACCTATCTCCGCGACCCCCAGGCGATCTATCGCGAATCCTTCGCGCGCATCCGGCGCGAGGTCGATTTGTCGCGCCTGCCGCCGGCGCTGCATCCCGTGGCGCTGCGTCTCGTCCATGCGGCAGGCGATCCGGCGCTGGCGACGCAACTCCTGTGGTCGCCCGAGGCGGCCGAGCGCGGCGAAGCGGCGTTGCGTGCCGGCGCGGCCGTTCTGGTCGATGCCAGGATGGTCGCGGCCGGCATCAATGCCAGCCTTCTGCCCAAGAAGAACCGCGTGCTCTGTTTCATCGACGACAAGCGCGTGTGGGCTTTGGCGCAGCGCTTGGGCACGACGCGCTCGGCCGCTGCCGTCGAGCTGTGGCGGCCCCATCTCGCCGGCGCCGTCGCCGCCATCGGCAATGCGCCGACGGCGCTCTTCCATTTGCTCGAACTCATCGCCGCCGGCGCGGCCAAGCCGGCGCTGGTGCTGGGCTTCCCGGTGGGCTTCGTCGGCGCGGCCGAGGCCAAGGCGGCGCTCGCCGTGAACGCGTTCGGGCTTTCCTTCATCACGCTTCCCGGCCGCCGCGGCGGCAGCGCGCTCGCCGCTGCGGCCGTCAATGCGCTGGCACGGCCCGCGGAGGACGAAGCGTGAGCGCCTGGCTCGCCATCGTCGGGCTGGGCGAAGACGGGCTCGCCGGCCTCAATGCCGCCGCGCGCGCGTTGGTCGAAGGCGCGGAAGTGCTGGTCGGGGGCGCGCGCCATATGGCACTGGTGCCGGAGGGGAAAGCCCAGCGCATTCTCTGGCGGAATCCGTTGGAGGCGACGCTCGATGAGTTGGCGGCGCTCAGCGGCCGGCGCGTCGTCGTGTTGGCGAGCGGCGATCCCCTGTGCTACGGCGTCGGCGTGACGCTCGCCCGCCGCTTCGCTGCCGAGGAGATGATCGTCCTGCCGCAGCCGAGCGCCTTCTCCTTCGCCGCGTCGCGCCTCCTCTGGCCGCTGGCGGAGTGCGTGAGCTTGAGCCTGCACGGCCGCCCGCTCGATCGGCTGCGCCTGCATCTGACGCCGGGCGCGCGCATTCTGGCGCTGAGCACGGATGGCGGCACGCCCGCCGCCGCCGCGGATCTCTTGCGCCGCGCGGGCTGGGGACCGTCGGCGCTCACCGTGCTCGAGCATTTGGGCGGCCCGCGCGAGCGCCGACTCGACGGCGTCGCCGAGAAATGGCCCTATGCGCGCACCGCCGATCTCAACCTGCTCGCCATCGAATGCCGGCCGGGGCCCGATGCGCGCGCCTTCTCGCGCCGCGCCGGCCTGCCCGATGATGCCTTCGCGCATGATGGACAGCTCACCAAGCGCGCGGTGCGCGCGGCGACGCTCGCGGCCTTGGCGCCCTTGCCCGGCGAGCTGCTCTGGGATGTGGGCGCGGGCTGCGGCTCCATTGCGATCGAATGGCTGCGCAGCGGCCGCTCGATGCGCGCCATTTGCTTCGAGCGCGATCCCGCGCGCTGCGCCCTCATCGCCGCGAATGCGGCGGGTTTGGGCGTGCCCGAAGTGGCAATCGTTCAGGGCGAGGCGCCCGCCTCGCTCGCGGGCCAGCCGCGGCCCGATGCGGTCTTCATCGGCGGCGGCGCGGGCGACGGCGCTCTCCTTGCCGCTTCGTGGCAAGAATTGCGGCCGGGCGGGCGGCTGGTCGCCAATGCGGTGACGCTCGACGGCGAGGCGCAGCTTGCGCGCTGGCATGCGAGCCAGGGCGGCGAGCTCACGCGCATTTCGGTTGCGCGCGCCGAGCCGATGGGCCGGCAGCGCGGCTTCAAGCCGGCGTTGAGCGTGACTCAGCTCGCGCTGCAAAAACCGGCGGACGCGCCGTGATCGAGAGCGCGGCGCAGGGCTGGCGGCCCTATGCGCTTCTGGCGCTGCTCTGTCTTGCGCTCTATGTGCCGGGCATGGCGGCGCTGCCGGTCTTCGACCGCGACGAGGCGCGCTTCGCGCAGGCGACGCGGCAGATGCTCGAGAGCGGCGATTTCCTCCGCGTCCGCTTCCAGGACGAAGCGCGCAACCGCAAACCCGCCGGCATCTATTGGCTGCAGGCGGCGTCGGTCGGGCTGTTCAGCGACGCGGCGAGCCCGGCGATCTGGCCCTATCGCGTGCCCTCGTTCTTGGGCGCGAGCGCCGCGGTGCTCTTGACTTTCGGCTTGGGCGCGCGGCTCGTCGGCCGCGTGCCGGCGCTCATCGGCGCGGCGCTTTTGGGCTCCTCGATCGCGCTCGCCGTCGAGGCGCATCTCGCCACGACCGATGCCGTGCTGTTGGCGCTCGTGGTCGCGGCGCAGGCGGCGCTGGGCGAAATCTACTGCGCCTGGCGGCGCGCTGGCGTGCGCGCGGATTGGCGCTGGGCGCTCATCTTCTGGGCGGCGCTGGGCGCCGCGGTGCTGGTCAAGGGACCGGTTGCGCCGCTGCTCGCGCTGCTGACCGCGGCGGCGCTTTCGCTTGCCGACCGCGATGTCCGCTGGCTCGGCGGCTTGCGCTGGCAGTGGGGGATGCCGCTCTTCGCCGCGATTTTCGCGCCCTGGCTCATCGCCATCAGCGCCGCCACGGGCGGCGCCTTTCTCGCCCAGTCCCTGGGCCACGACTTCTTCGCGAAATTGGTCGGCGCCGAGGAGAGCCACGGCGCGCCGCCGCTTTATTACCTTGTGCTGCTCGCCATCACCTTCTGGCCCGGCTCGCTGTTCCTCGGCGGCGCCGCGGCATTTGCCTGGCGCGCGCGCATCGAGCCGCGCGTGCGCTTCCTCATCGCCTGGGCGGTGCCGTTCTGGTTCGTGCTCGAACTCGTTCCGACCAAGCTGCCGCATTATCTCCTCCCCGCCTATCCCGCGCTCGGGCTCTTGGCGGGAAGCGCGCTCGCGGCGCTCGGCGAGGCGCGCGTGCCCAACATGCGCGATCGCGGCGTCGCGCTGGTCTGGGCGGCGGCAGGGCTCGTCCTCGCGGCGGCGCTGATGATCGTGCCCTTGCAATTGGGGCGCGGCATCGATGCGGCGGGCATCGTCGCGGGGGCGGTGATCCTGTTTTTGGGCGGGCGCATGGCGATCGCAGCCTGGCGCGGCATCGCGCCCGGTCTCGCCGCGCGCGCCGTGCTGTTGGCGCTTCTGGTACTGGCGCCGGCGCTCGGGCTCGAGCTGCCGACGCTCGACCGGCTGTGGCTCAGCCGCGCTGCCTCCGAGCTGGTGGCGCAACACCACGGGGAAGGCGCGACCCTCGCCGTCGGCTATGCCGAGCCGAGCCTGGTCTTTCTCCTGGGCACCGCGACCCGGCTGCTGTCGCCCGAAGCGGCGGCGCAAACGCTGACGGCAAGCGCCGGCGCAATGGCCTTGGTCGAGAGCCGCGAGGATGCGGCCTTTCGCCAGGCGCTCGCCGCGCGCGGCTGGACGGCGCGCGCCTTGGGCCGGGTCGCCGGGCTCGACTATTCCAACGGCAAGCAGATGGAACTGACGCTCTATTCGGGCGGGCCGTCATGAGCGGCCGCATCTTCGGCCTCGGCCTCGGTCCCGGCGATCCCGAGCTCATCACCTTGCGCGCGTTGAAGCTTCTGCGCGCGGCGCCGGTGGTGGCCTATCCCGCGCCGGAGGAAGGGGCGAGCTTCGCCCGCGGCATCGTCGCAAGCTGGCTGTCGCCGGCGCAGATCGAGATCGCCATCCGCACGCCGATGGACGTTGCGCGCTTCCCGGCGCAGGCGGTCTATGACCGCGCCGCCGCGGAAATTTCCGTGCATCTCCTGGCCGGGCGCGATGTCGCAGTGCTGTGCCAGGGCGATCCGTTCTTCTATGGCTCCTTCATGTATCTCTTCGGCCGGCTGGCGGCGCGTCATTCCGTCGAGGTCGTGCCCGGCGTCTCCTCGCTCGGCGCGGCGGCGGCGGCGGCGCATTGGCCGCTGGCGGCGCGTATGGATGTGCTGACGATCCTGCCGGCGATGCTCGAGGATGCGGCGCTCGAGCGCCGGCTTGGCGACACCGACGCGGCCGCGATCATCAAGCTCGGCCGCCATTTGCCGCGGGTCCGTCGGCTCCTCGACCGCCTCGGATTGATGGAGCGGGCGTGCTATGTCGAGCGCGCGACACTTGGCACGGAGCGCGTGCTGCCGCTCGCCGAGGCGCAGGCGGAAAGCGCGCCCTATTTCTCGCTCATCCTGCTGCACCGCCGCGGCGAGGCCTGGCGATGAGTGCAACGCCGCTGCCCGAAGGCGCCGCGATCGTCGTGCTCGGTCCGAGCGCAGAGCCACTGGCGCGGCGGATTTGCGCGCTGCTGCCCGGCGCGCGCCTCCATGCCCCGGCGGCGCGCGGCATCCGCGCCGATGTGAGCTTCACCGCGGTGGTGCCCCATCTCCGCGCGCTCTTCGCCCAGGGCACGCCGATCGTCGGGCTGTGCGCCGCCGGGATTCTGATCCGCGCGGTGGCGCCGCTCCTCGCCGACAAGGGCGCCGAGCCGCCGGTCGTGGCGGTGGCCGAGGACGGCTCGGCGGTGGTGCCGCTCTTGGGCGGGCATCGCGGCGCCAATGCGATGGCGCAGGCGATCGCCGCGCTCACCGGCGGCCATGCTGCGATCACCACGGCGGGCGAGCTGCGGCTAGGATTGGCGCTCGACGCGCCGCCGCCGGGCTGGCATCTCGCCAATCCCTCGCGCGCCAAGGATGTCATGGCGCGCCTCATCGCCGGCGATGCGGTGGCGCTCGCGATCGAGACCGGCGATGCGACATGGCTCACGCGATCCGGTATCGCCTTCGCCGCCGACGCGCCTGCGCGCATCCTGGTCACCGACCGCGCCGTGGTGCAAGATCAAACCGCCCTGGTCTTTCATCCGCCGGTGTTGGCGGTCGGCGCCGGCTGTGCGCGCGACTGCCCGCCCGCGGAGCTCAGCACCCTTGTCTTCGCGACCATGGCCGAGGCCGGCCTCGCGCCGGGCGCCGTGGCGCTCGTCGCTTCGCTCGACCTCAAGATGGACGAGCCGGCGATCGAAGAGCTGGCGGCGGCGCTCGGCGTTCCCGCGAGATTCTTTTCGGCCGAGGAATTGCTCGCTGAGACGCCGCGCCTCGCCAACCCCTCGGCAGAAGTCTTCCGCGCCGTCGGCTGCTATGGCGTTGCCGAGGGCGCAGCGCTCGCGGCGGCAGGGTCCGACGGCACACTCGTCGTGGCAAAGCGCGTTTCGTCGCATGCGACCTGCGCCATCGCGCGCGCGCAGCGCGACCTTGCCGCCGAGACCATCGGGCGCAAGCGCGGCAGCCTCGCCATCATCGGCATCGGGCCGGGCGATCCCGCCTGGCGCACCGAAGAGGCGCGCGCGGCGCTCCAACGCGCGAGCGATGTCGTCGGTCTTGGGCTTTACCTCGATCTCCTCGGCGATGCCATCGCCGGCAAGGCGCGACACGCGAGCGATCTCGGCGAAGAAGAGGCGCGCGCGCGCCGCGCGCTCGATCTTGCCGCCGAGGGGCGCGATGTCGCGCTGGTCTCGTCGGGCGATGCCGGGATCTATGGCCTCGCCGCATTGGTCTTCGAGCTTTTGGACCGCGAGGCGAAGCCGTCATGGCGGCGCATCGCGATCGAAGTGGTGCCGGGAGTCTCGGCGCTGCAGGCGGCGGCGGCGCGGCTGGGCGCACCCTTGGGCCATGATTTCTGCGCCATCTCGCTCTCCGATCTCTTGACGCCATGGCCGGTGATCGAGCGGCGGCTCAAAGCCGCGGCCGCAGGCGATTTCGTCGTCGCGCTCTACAATCCGCGCTCGATGCGCCGCACGCAGCACCTGGCGGCGGCGCGCGATATTCTCCTGTCGGCGCGGCCGCCCGAGACCCCGGCGGCGCTTGCGCGCAATCTCGGGCGCCCGGGCGAGCGCATCGCGGTGACGACGCTCGGCGCCGTTGCCGCCGATGATGTCGACATGCTGACCCTGGTGCTGATCGGCAGTAGTGCTACCCGGCTCATTCCGGGTGCGCGGCCGCGCCTCTACACGCCGCGCGGCTATCGGCTCGGCGCGGAGGAGCGGCGTTGACCGTCCATTTCATCGGCGCGGGACCGGGCGCCCCGGACCTCATCACAGTGCGCGGCCTGCGCCTCATCGAGGCTTCGCCGGTCTGTCTCTATGCGGGCTCGCTGGTGCCGCGGGAGGTGGTGGTGGCGGCACCGGAGGGCGCGAGGGTCATCGATACGGCCCCGCTCACGCTCGATGAAATCATTATGGAGATGGCGCGCGCCCATGCGGCGGGACAGGATGTCGCGCGCGTGCATTCCGGCGACATTTCGCTCTACGGCGCGGTGGCGGAGCAGATGCGGCGGCTCGACGCGCTCGGCATTCCCTATGATCTGACGCCGGGCGTGCCCAGCTTCGCCGCGGCCGCGGCGGCGCTCGGCTGCGAGCTGACCTTGCCCGAGGTGGCGCAAACCGTGATCCTGACGCGCAGTGCGGTCAGGGCCTCGGCGATGCCGGAGCGCGAGGATCTGGCGCTCTTCGCGCAGAGCGGCGCCACTCTGGTCATCCACCTCTCGATCAACAATCTGGCGCCGATCTTGCGGCAGCTGGTGCCGCATTACGGCGCGGACTGCGCGGCCGCCGTGGTCTATCGCGTGAGCTGGCCCGACGAGAAGATCATTCGCGGCACGCTCGCGACCTTGCGCGAGCAGGTGAAGGCGGCGGGGATCACGCGCACCGCGCTCATCCTGGTGGGCCGCGTCCTCGGCGAGACTTCATTCAGCGACAGCCGGCTCTACGCGCCCGGCCACCACCACGTGCTGCGGCCGCGCCGCTAACCCTGCGGCTTTCCGCCGAGAAGCTGCAAGAGCGCGGGCTTGCCGGCGGCCCAGCCCAACGCGTCGCGCCCGGTATAGTCCTGCCGCTTCGGATCGGCGCCATCAGCGAGCAGGAGCCGCGCCGCCTCGATCTTGTTGTTGCTCACTGCCCGGATGAGCGGCGTCTCGCCCTGGCGATTCTGGAGGTCGACGCTCGCTTTGCCCGCGATCAGCAGCTTCATCATCGCGATATTGCCGCGCTGCGCCGCCCAATGGAGCGCGGTATTGCCGAAATTGTCGCGCAAATCGACATGCGCGCCGTGGTCGAGCAGCATTCTCGCCATCGCGAGATTGTCGTAAGTGACCGCCCAGATGAGCGCCGGACGGCCGTGCTCGTCGGCGGCGTCGGGATCGCGATGGTCCGTCAACAGCGCCTGAACATCGTCCGTTTTGTTCTGCTCCGCCGCGCTCACCACTGTGTACCAGCTGCTGTAATCGCCGATGGCGAGCGCACCGGTCGGGTGAGCCGCCACGCCGAGCGACACGGCAATCCCCAATGAGGCGGCCTTCGCCGCATCCCTCCAAGCCCGCTTCATCGCGCCGCCTCTTCGATCACCGCCAAGCGGGCGGCGATCCATGTTACTGCCTCGGCGACGCTCGCGACCGCGGCGCCGGGCTCGGGCTCGGGCCGCGCCACCATGACGACGGGGATGCCCGCCGCGCGCGCCGCCGCGAGCTTCGCCACAGTGCCGGCGCCGCCGCTCGCCTTGGCAACCAAGACCTCGATCGCATGACGGTGCAGCAATTGACGCTCGGCGTCGAGTGCAAAAGGCCCGCGGCCCAGCACCACCGTATACGAGCCAAGCGGCAGCGGCCGCAGCGGTGGATCGATGAGCCGGACGACGAAATGCACGGAATCGATTGCGGCGAAGGCGGCGAGCGAGCGCGCTCCGACCGTCAGGAGCGCGCGCTTGCCCAGGCGCGGCACCGCCGCCGCCGCCGCCGCCATGTCCGCAACCTCGATCCAGCGGTCGCCCGCAGCGCGCTGCCAGGCCGGGCGCTGCAAAAGAAGACGCGGCACGTGCACGCGCGCGGCGGCGAGCCTGGCATGATGCGAGATGCGCGATGCGAAGGGATGGGTCGCATCGACCAGGAGATCGATTCGCGCCTCTTCGAGAAATCCGGCGAGGCCGTCGGCGCCGCCGAAGCCGCCCAGCCGCACCGCCCCCGGCAGCGGCGCCGGCGCGGCGGTGCGGCCGGCGAGAGAGGTGGTGACCAGGAGCCGGTCGCCGAAGCGCGCGCATTCCTGCGCCAGCGCCGCGGCCTCGGCGGTACCGCCGAGGATGAGGAGATGCGGCGTCATCCGCTCACCCGCCGGCATGGCCCAGAAGCTCGCCCTCCCGGTCGAAGATCGCGACATCGACGGCGACGCCGCCGGCCAAGGTCGCCAATGCCACCTCGCGTGCGCCGGCCGCGACGCTCTCGGCCAGCGCTGCCGCAAGCGCCGGCCAGGATGCCGCGAGGAGCGTCAGGGCCTGGCCGGCGCTGGCCGAAGCGCGCACGGCGTCGATTGCGGCGGCAGGGGCGGCGAGGCGCTCGAGCCGGCGCGCCAGCGCCGCGCCCTCGATCCGGCTTTGCGAGGAATGGAGGTCGAGATGCCCCTCGGCCAACTTCGCCATCTTGCCGAAGCCGCCGGCCAAAGTGAGCCGCGGCACCGGATGGCGGCGCAGATATTTGAGCAGCCCGCCGGCGAAATCGCCCATGTCGATGAGCGCCGTCTCCGGCAGGGCGTAGAGAAGCTGCACCGCTGCCTCGGAGCCTCGCCCGGTGGCGCCGGCGATATGGCCGAGGCCGAGGGCGCGCGCGACATCGACGCCGCGATGGATCGAGGCGATCCAGGCGGCGCAGGAATAGGGAATGACGATGCCGCTGGTGCCCAATATCGACAGCCCGCCGCGGATGCCGAGCCGGCCGTTCATGGTCTGCGCCGCCAGCGCCTCGCCGCCCGGGATCGACAAGGTGACCTCGGCATCGGGCGAAGCGCGGACCGCGGCGAGCGCCGCCGCGATCATGGCGCGCGGGCCGGGGTTGATCGCGGGCTCGCCAACGCCAAGCGGCAGACCGGGCAGGCTGACCGTGCCGACCCCTGGCCCGGCGAAGAAGCGGATGCCGGCGCCGGCAACCGCCGCGCGCACTTCGGCGATGACCAGCGCGCCGTTGGTCACATCGGGATCGTCGCCGGCATCCTTGACCACGCCGGCGCGGGCGCAATCGCCGTCTCGCTCCTTGAGCGCGAGCGGAAAGGACGGGGCCTCGCCGCCCGGCAGCCGGATGGTGACCGGATCGGGAAAGGCGCCGGTCAGCAGCGCCGCATAGGCCGCCCGCGCCGCCGCCGCGGCACAAGCGCCGGTGGTCCAGCCGCGCCGCAAGCGCGTGTCGGGATCGGCGGTCATGGCGGGAATTCTAAGCGATCACGGCCCCGACAGTGTAGGCTTGCCTCCGCCATGAAACTCGACCTCGACCTCGACCTGCCGCCCTTTGCGCCGGGCTCGGTGTGGCTCGTCGGCGCCGGGCCGGGCGATCCCGGCCTCTTGTCGCTATTGGCGCTCCATGCGCTGAGCGCTGCCGATGTCGTGGTCTATGACGCGCTGGTGGATCAGCGCATCCTGCGCCTGGCGCGGGCCGGGGCAGTGCTCGACCATGCCGGCAAGCGCGGCGGCAAGCGCTCGCCGCAGCAGCCGGACATTACGCTGAAGCTCATCCGCCATGCCGGCGAGGGCAGGCGCGTGCTGCGCCTCAAGGGCGGCGATCCCTTCGTCTTCGGCCGCGGCGGCGAGGAGGCGCTGGCGCTCGCCGCGGCGAACATTCCCTTCCGCATCGTGCCGGGCATCACCGCCGGCGTCGGCGGGCTCGCCTATGCCGGCATTCCCGTCACGCACCGCGACACCAATTCGGCGGTCGCCTTCGTCACCGGTCATGCCAGCGACGGCGAAGTGCCCGACGGCATCGATTGGGCGGCGCTCGCCAAGGGCGCACCGGTGCTGGTGATCTACATGGCCTTGAAGCATCTCGACCGCATCGCGGCGCGGCTCATGGCGGCGGGCC